>JBOHQZ010000109.1:0-12029 GCA_050732275.1 bacterium | reverse complement strand
GATGGCCGCATGCCGGATGCACCACCATTCCCGCCGGCTTGTCGATCACGATCAAATGTTGATCTTCGTAAACGACGCGCAACGGAATGGCTTCAGGAATCAGCTCGCTGGGAGGAGGCGGGGCGAAACGGATTTGGATGATCTCGCCGGAAACGACTTGATGGCTCGGCTTGGCCGCCGCGCCATTAACCGTAATCAGCCCGTCGTGAATCAATTGCTGAATCCTGCTGCGAGTAAGGTCGGATAAAAATTGCGTCAAATATTTGTCGAGCCGGTCTTTTTGTTGTTGCTGCGGAACGCGCAAAACGCGCACCGGCTCAATTTCTGTGTTGGGCATCGCGCCAGTTGTCCTGCTCGTCGCTTGGCGCCGGCTGTTGCGCCGGAAAGGCCGGCGGTGAGGGCTGCTCGGATTTGTCGCGCTCGAACAGCACCAAGGAAATGAGAATGATCATGCCGACGGTCACAGCGCTGTCGGCAATATTAAAAACCGGCCACCGCGTGCTCTCCACGCCGATGTCGATAAAATCGATCACTTCGCCATAGGCAAAACGATCGATGAGATTGCCGATGGCGCCGCCGAGAATGAGCGCCAGCGAGAAACGCGATTGAAAACGCTCTTGGCGCATGCGATATAGGTAGATGAGAATGATCAAGCTGGCAATCGAGGCGAAGACGGTAAAAAAAAGCTTGCCGCCGAAGCGAATACCAAACGCCATGCCTGGATTTTGGATGTAGGTAAAGCGCAGCGTATCGCCGAAAATTTCAATCGACTCGCCGAGGTAAAACCGGGCTTTAACGGCGAGCTTGGTGATTTGATCCAATATCACGACAAGCACGGTAAAAACGAGCACCCCCATTCCCTTTAGCGCCGACAAAAAATGCATTGCGATTTCCAATACTGGTTTTGGTCGAATGAATTGAAAGCGTGTTCCTCACACCCGGCGCCGCAGGTTCTCGCGTGGAGCCGCTGTGTTGGCTGAAACCGCGTTTCACCCTAAATCGTTGTTTGGACTTTTTTCTTCGTTGGCTTTGCAGGTAATGCACAAAACGGCGTGCGGAACGGCTTCCAGCCGCTCGTGCGAAATGGGATTGCCGCAATTTTGGCAAAGGCCATAGCTGCCGCTTTCCACCCGGTCCAACGCCTGGTCGATGCTCGCCAGCAACCGGCCTTCGCGCGTGGCAAAATAGTACGCCTTCTCACGCTCGTTCGTGTCGGTGCCGAGATCGGCCATGTGAAAAGCATAAGATGAATTTTCGCCGGACGCTTCTTTTATGGTGTGCGACGCATCGCCATTTTTGAAATCGTCCAACTCTTGCAACAACTCGACGCGCCGCTCAATGAGCAGCCGCCGAAAATTCCCGAGATCATCCGGCGTAAATGCCTGGTTTTGGGTTTGCATTGCAGCCCTCCTCGTTTTGGGGATTGCCCAGACACATGGTACATTTACTCTTACGTTATTTAATCCTTAAATCCGCTCAATGCAGATAATGGTTTTTTCGCCATTGATTTCCCACTCTTCGTGGTGGGTGTGGTTGGCGGTGTCCAATCGTTGCTCCAGCGTTTCTGCCAGCGTTTCGTTTTTTACATAAGCCGACGAATGTGCGAGCGCGCGCGACAACTTATCCGAGCTTTCGTAGTAAATGCGAATCCGGTCGATGACGTCAAAGCCGGCGTCCTTCCGCATATTCTGCACGCGATTGACGAACTCCCGCGCCAAGCCTTCGTTGATCAACGCTTCGTCCAAAGCCGTGTCGATCGCCACGGTCCACTCGCCCTCGGTTGATACGGCCAAGCCCGGAGCTTGTTCCGCTTTCGTGCGGAAATCATTCTGGTTGATCGTGGCATCTTCGCCTTGTAGTGTCAGCGCCAGCTTGCCGTCGGCTTCAAGCTGGCGAATTTGCTCCGGAGAAAGTTGGCGGATGGCATCAGCCACCGCATTGGCTTTTTTGCCGAATTTCGGACCCAGTGATTTGAAGATCGGCTCGGCGCGCGGCACCATGAGCGCCTCGGCACCGGCGATCACTGCAACAGTTTTTACATTCAACTCATCTTTGAGCAAATTTGATCCCGCCAGAATGGCGTGCCGCTTCTGTTCATCCGCAGCCACGACGAGGAGACGGCGCAACGGTTGCCGGACTTTGATCGCTTGCGCATTGCGCAAAGCGCGCCCGGCGGCCACGATGTCGCGCACCAATTCCATTTTCGTCTCGAGGTCGAGTTCACGGAATTGAAACGCCGCGTTGCCCGCGCTCGGAAATTCGCAGAGGTGTACACTTTCCACTTCATCCTTATCGAGCAAGCGGCGATAAAGCGCTTCGGCTGTAAATGGCGATACGGGCGCGATGAGCTTGCTCAACGTCAACAACACATGATACAGCGTTTCGTAGGCCGACTGTTTGTCCGCGCCCATCTCCGATTTCCAAAACCGGCGCCGGCAGCGACGCACGTACCAGTTTGAAAGATCGTCGATGACAAAATCGCTGATGGCGCGCGCGCCGCGGGTCACGTCGTAGCGATTGTACGTTTCTTCAACGCGCGCGACGGTGCGGTTCAGCGTCGAGAGCAGCCAGCGGTCGATCTCCGGCCGTTGCTCGAACGGAATAGTATGTCCGGTAAAGGCGAACTTATCGATATTCGCATACATCGCAAAGAAAGCATAGGTGTTGATCAACGTGCCGAAAAATTTATTGATCACTTCTTGCACGCCGTCGGCATCGAAACGCGTCGGCATCGATAATTGGCTGTTGGTCAATAAGTACCAGCGCAACGGATCGGCGCCATATTGCTCCACGATTTTAAATGGATCGACCGTGTTGCCGAGCGATTTGGACATTTTTTTGCCGTCTTTATCAACCACATGTCCAACGACAACACAGTTTTTGTAACTGGTCTCGTCAAACAACAAAGTCGAAATCGCCAGCAGCGAATAAAACCAGCCGCGCGTTTGATCGATGGCCTCGCAAATATAATCCGCCGGGAAATTGTTTGCGAAGGTTTCTTTATTCTCGAAAGGATGATGCCATTGCGCCACCGGCATGGCACCAGAGTCAAACCAAACATCGATCACTTCCGTCACGCGGCGCATCGTGCCGCTGCAAGACGCGCAACGCCAGGTGACGTTGTCAATAAACGGCTTGTGCAAATCGTCGAGACGTTTGCCACTGAATTTTTCCAGCTCCGCCATGCTGCCGAGGCACTCTTTCGCGTCGCACTTGTCGCAAATCCAAATCGGCAGCGGTGTGCCCCAGAAACGATCACGCGACAGCGCCCAATCCACATTGTTGTTGAGCCATTCACCGAAGCGGCCTTCACCGACTTCGGACGGATACCAATTAATCGTCCGGTTCAGCGCCACCAGGCGGTCTTTGTAATCGCTGGTGCGGATATACCATGATTTTTTGGCGTAGTACAGCAGCGGCGATTTGCAGCGCCAACAATGCGGATAACTGTGCAGATATTTCGAGGCTTTATAAAGCTGGCCGTTCTTTTTAAGATGCGCGATGATTTCGGGATCGGCATCTTTGACGAATTTGCCTTTCCACGTGGTGACTTCATCGGTAAAACGGCCGCTCTTGTCAATGGGCTGCAAAACCGGCAAGCCGTAACGCCGTCCGGTTTGATAATCATCTTCGCCGAACGCCGGCGCCATGTGTACGATACCGGAGCCGTCTTCGGTCGTCACGAAATCGCCCAGCACGGTGTAATAAGCGCGGCGATCGGTTTTGCAAAAGGTGAACAGCGGTTGATAGTCGATATTTTCCAGATCGCGGCCTTTTTTCTTTTCGAGAATTTCATAATCGCCATTCAGCACGCTCAATCGCGCCTCCGCCAGAATGAGGTTTTGGCCGCGATGCGAAACCTTGACATAGTCCACTTCCGGATGCAACGCCAAAGCGACGTTGGAAATCAGCGTCCACGGCGTCGTCGTCCACACCAGGAAAAATGTGTCCGGCTCGTTTTTGACCTGCATCTTGACATAAACGGAAGGATCTTCGATGTCTTCATAGCCAAGCGAAACTTCGTGGCTCGACAGCGCGGTTTCGCAACGCGGGCAATACGGCACGATTTTATGGCCGAGATACAACAGCTCTTTTTTCCAAAACTCTTTGAGAATCCACCAAACGCTTTCGATGTAGCTATTTTCGTAGGTGATGTAGGGATGATCGAGATCGACCCAATACGCCGTGCGCTCGGTGATTTCATCCCAAACCGTTTTGTACGTCCACACATTTTCGCGGCAAAGCGCGTTGAATTTATCGACGCCGTACTCGATGATTTGATCTTTACGCGTGAAGCCGAGTTTTTTCTCGACTTCGATCTCGACCGGCAGACCGTGCGTGTCCCAACCGGCTTTGCGCTCGACGCGATAACCCTGCATGGTTTTGAAACGGCAGCCGAAATCTTTCATCGTACGGGCGATGACGTGATGAATGCCGGGGCGGCCGTTGGCCGTCGGCGGGCCTTCAAAAAAGACGAACGGACGATTCTCGTCGCGGGTGAGAATGCTCTTTTTGAAAATATCCTGCGCTTTCCAGAAGTCTAAAACTTCCTTCTCGATAACGGGGAGATTGAGGTGCTGTGGAAATGGTTTGTACATCCTGAGATGCCTTTTGTTCGTAGTGGCGCTTTTAGGCGCTTCGAGCTTCTAAATTATGGCAATTGCTTGGTTCTTTTTAAAAATTTTTGGCGTTATGATTTTTATCCGCGCAGCTTGGCTATTTCTTCACGCAAACGCGCCAGTTCCGCCTCCGCTGCCTCTCGAGCCGCAGACTCTTGCGCGGCCTTAGCTTCTGCCGCGCGGCGAGCGGCCTCAGATTCTTCGTGCGTGAGCAAACGCTGGCCGGTTTGGGGATCATATAAACGCAACCGGCCTTGCTCGACGATCAAATCCAAACCCAGGACTTCGCTGTGCAGGCGCGCTCCCATCATCGGCACGTAATCGCTGCCTTGCAGACGAAAGCCGCGCAATGGCGTGCTAAACAATTCGCCGGTCGGATCGAAGAGAAAGTACTCTTGCACGCGCCATCCGGCATAAATGACGCGTTTGTTGCCGAGATCTTCCACCTTCGTGCTCGGAGAGACCAGTTCGATAATAAAATCCGGCGCTTTGCCTTCGTCCTCGATGACGTAAGAGCCGCGCTCTTTTTTTTCCACGCCTTTCACCACGATAACGTCGGGCGCGAGGAACTTCCATTCACCGACTTCGTCACGATAGTGTACAAGAATGTTGCCGGTGACATAAATCCCGGCATCGGAGCGATAATATTCCTCCAGGGCGTTGAGCAAAGCAATCATTTGGTTGCGATGCTTATCCGTTTCAGCCATAGGCTTTCCGTCCGATTCAGGAAAATGAAGCGGCTTTGTATGCTGGCGCGAATAAGATGCGGGTGCAATTGCCGTTGACATAGTTTTAAACCTCCGGGCATGGCCCGGCAATATTCATTTAAAAATCAGGCGACTTTTTCATTTCTGCATACAGTTACATCTTTCACGACGACTGCTCTATCGACCTTTCTCGACCAATACACCCTGGCTTAGAAAGTATTAGCCGCGATTTCGGTTTCGCATTCGGAGCTATGTCACGGACGATCCTGATTGAAGCAAAAGCTTCTCTTCAAGCCATAGATTGACCAACGTTTCTAGAGAAACGCCTTTTTGACGCGCAATTTTTCCCAGCTTATTTGAAAGAGTATGCTCCAATAAAACCGCTCGGGGTAATTCCCTTGCCACTTCAAATTTTTCGTTCATGGGGCGCAAATACTCCTCATATTCACCAGCATCGTGCGTGTCCCAGAAATCCGAAGCCTCTTCAATGCTGGAAAAGTGTTCTGGAATAGGCTCTCTTTTCTTATTTTTTCTCATTTGGAATGATAATACGTTTGATCTGCATTCCCCTTCACCTCACGTTATAATCCCCATCTCCTTCGCCATCTCATAAGTATCAAACAGCGGTCCTTGCCAGAACCAATCGATCTTGACCCAAAACCCCGGCAGCACGTGCGAATAAAGCTTGCCGTCTCGAGGCGCAATAGGCTGATAACGCCGATCATCGTCATGATAGTAAACGGCAAGGCGTTGATTTTCCCGGTCGATGATCCAGTATTCCCGCACACCCGCGGCTTCGTATTCGATGAACTTCTCGTGCCAATCACGTATCGCGCTTTCAGGCGAGACAAATTCGACGACTAAATCCGGCGCGCCATCGACGTAGGCTTTTTGAATGATGCTTCGCCTGGAATTTTCTACAAAAACAATGTCCGGATTTCGCCGCAACCCCTGACGCAAGCGCACTTGCGTATTTCCGGCAGCCGAGATCCATCCGAGCTTGTTTTTTTTCACAAACAAATCCATTAAATTTCCGAGAACGGTTTCATCGGAATCATGTTCTGTTGATGCAGGCGTCATAACGATAACCTCCCCGTCAACGTAATCTGCCTTCGTATCTTCATCGCACCGCGCTTCGAATTCTTCTTCGGTGGCGAAACGCGGCGGCGAAGTGGTTTTAATTTCGTCTAATACGATAATGCTCATGACGATTCGCTCAACTCAATTTACATCTTTTCAATCACTCGTTTCATCAGCCGCGTCAGCTTCGGCTCGGCTTCGCCGGCGATTTTGAGAATCTTGGCGATGTCCACCGGCTCCAACGCATCGGGGAGGCACGAGTCGGTGACGACCGAGATGCCGAGCACGCGCAGGTTGGAATGAACGGCAACGATGACTTCCGGCACCGTGCTCATGCCGACCACGTCTGCACCGATTTGGCGCAAAAAACGATACTCGGCGCGCGTTTCCAAATTCGGGCCGGTCAGCGCGACATAAATGCCTTTTTGAACGCGCATCTTTTCTTCCAACGCCACCTGCTCGGCGAGCGTGATAAGTGATTTGGTGTAAGGCTCGGACATGTCCGGAAAGCGCGGGCCGAGCGTATCGTCATTCGGCCCGACCAGCGGATTGTCGCCGAGCAGATTGATGTGGTCCGTGATGATCATCAAATCACCCGGAGTAAAAAGCGGATTGAGCCCGCCGCAGGCATTAGAAACGACCAACGTATGGCAACCGAGAGCTTTCATAACGCGCACCGGAAAGGTGATCTGCTTCATGTTGTAGCCCTCGTAAAAATGAAACCGGCCTTGCATCGCCATGACGCGCTTGCCGCCCAAATGTCCAAAGATCAACCGCCCGGCGTGGCTCTCGACGGTTGAAACCGGAAAGTGCGGAATTTCCGTGTAGGGAATGACGGCTTCCTGCTCGATCTCCGCCACCAAGCCGCCGAGGCCGGTGCCGAGAATCACGCCGATCGCGGGATCGAGCGAGGTTTTCTGGCGAAGGACAGTGGTCGCTTCTTGGATCTGCTGGCGCAGTTCGCTCATGCGTGGGGTGTTTCCTTTCCTGGTTTCGGCCTGTCAACCTTGCGAAGGTTGTAAACCTTCGCAAGGTTGAAGGGTTGGATAACTTACGGTTTATCCGAGCCGTTCTTTTGCTTTTTGCGAATTTCTTCCATCAAACGCTCGCGCTCGGTTTCCTGCTTTTTGCGCTCTTCATCGAGTTTTTGCTTTTCTGCGGCAATTTGCTCCTGCCGCTTTTGCTCTTCCACAATGTCTTTATTTGCCGTTTCTTTGCGGGAATCCTTCACCGCTTCGACGGCAACGTTGAAATCGCGCACACCGCCATTATGAGCAAACAGCGCGGTGCCGAGCGCGGTGCCGGCTCCGGTGATAATCCACAACGTCGTATGATCGTCACCGCTGCCATTGCGGTCGACCAGCGCGCCCGCAAAAAAGCTCGCCCCAAAGCTCAACGCGCCGCCGCCGATGGTATACAGCCAAAAATTCTTTTGTGTTCGCCGTTGTTTGACTTCCTCCTTGGTCACCGGCTTGCCCACCTCGTCCACCATCGGCAAACGAGACGCACAACCCGTTGACAACAATACCGCTACTACGAAACTACTAAAAAATGACTTCGCCATGATGCAGCCCTCGTGTTGTTGAAGTTCAAGTGATGTTGCTGAAGTTCAGGTAATAAAGTGATCAGAAATTTTCGGTTCTTTTTTCCCGTCGGAAGCGTCGGCGGGCTTAGTCTTGGGCATTTCGCGATTGGCCGCGCCGACCGGGACAGCGCCGGTACGGCTCCCCGCTCCAACCGGCGATTCCGGTGGGCGAGTTTCGGGGCGTTTCGCCGGCGTGTTGTTCCGTGAGACCATGCCCGAACTTGCCGCGCGGTTGGGTTCTTGAACCATGGGGCGGGCCGGCGCCGCCGGTCTGGAAACTGTTTGCTCTTTTTCCTGACGTAACGGTGGAGTGTTGTTGTCCCGGTGATCATTCTCGCCGAACCCGAGATCATCCAACTCCAAAACGCCGATCAGCTCGAGCTGGCTCTCCAACAAGTGGCGCAGGCGCCGGGCGAATGAATCTTTTTGCGCCCGCACGATCTGCAGATCGTTTTTGAGCTGCGCCAGCTTGTGCCGCGCCCCTTCGAGAATTTTTTCCGCCTGCAGCTCCGCCTCACGCAAGAGCAAATCTGCCTCCCGCTTGGAGTTGTCGCGAGAAAGTTGCACCGACTCCTGCGCGTTCATCAACGTTTGCTTGAGCGTGCGCTCCACTTCTTGATAGTCGTGGAGCTGCGTGCGCAGCTTGAGCGTCTCGTCTTCGAGACGGTTTTTTTCGCGCTGCAAGATTTCAAACTCTTCGGCGACCATTTCGAGAAAAGTGTGAACCTCTTCGGGATCGTAGCCACGCATGAGGCGCTTGAATTCTTGCTTCTTGATATCAAGCGGTGAAAGTCGCAAAATGATCCTCCGTAGGGGATAATATAACGTCAGCCATCATGTTTTGCCGACGCGAGGCGGTCGGGTTATTTTGCCGATTTGACGGCCCATGATTCCGTCTCTCGGCGCTTGCCATCGAGCAACGCCTGACCGTTCGATCAAGCGCGTTCACCAAAAATTGCCCGACCGATGCGCACTATCGTCGAGCCTTCTTCGATGGCCAGCTCAAAATCGCCGGTCATGCCCATGGAAAGATGCCGCAAATGCACGCCGGGCAAACCCACGGCTGTAATCTCGTCCCGCAGCTCGCGCAAGCGCCGGAAGCAACCGCGAATGATTTCAGTATCGTCCGTCAATGTGCCAATCGTCATTAGGCCGGTGAGTTGTAAGCTCGGCAGTTCCGCCACCGCCCGCAAGAGCGGCAGGGTTTGCTCGGGAGAAACGCCGAATTTCGATGGCTCGCCGGAAGTATTTATTTCGACAAAGACTTCCACTTTGGAATTTCGGGCGGCGGCGTGTTGCTGCAGAACCTTCGCCAAGTGCAGACTATCGATGGACTGAATGACCTGAAAAAGCTCGAGTGCCTTTTTGGCTTTGTTGGTTTGCAGATGCCCAATTAAATGCCATAGCGGTCCCGGCCTGTCACCACCCAGCTCGCGCAGAAATGCCGGGGAAATCTTGGCAGCAGCCTCTTGGACGCGGTTCTCACCGAAACAACTCACCCCGGCGAGATAAGCGGCTTGGATCGCGCTGGCGGGTACGGTTTTGGTCACTGCCACGAGTGTCACGTCTGCCGGATCACGGCCTACCCGCGCACAAGCGGCGGCGATCCGTTGACGAACGGCTTCAATTCTTGCCCGAATATCCGCTTCCCGTGGGGTCGCTTCGTTTGACATAACGGATCAATTTTATCCATCCAAGAAATATAAGCGGATATGGATTAAAATGCAATGAAAATTTGCGCTTAGAGCTAAATCAACGAGCGTGATTGGCAGCCATCGACATTGAGGCACGCGCCGGTCACGAGGCTGGCGCGCTCCGAGGCCAAGAAGACCACAACGTTCGCCACTTCTTCCACCTTGCCGAAACGGCCCAGCGGCATTTCTCTTGCCACAAACGCTTTCATACCCTCCGGATCTTCCTGGCAACGCTTGTCCCAACTCCCGCCGGGAAAACGTATTGATCCCGGCGCAACGCTATTCACCCGAATGTGGTGCGGCGCCAGCTCGACGGCCATAATTTTGGCGAGGCTGATGAGGCCGGATTTGGTGGTGTTGTAAATCGACAAATTGACGCCGCCTGACTCTCTGCCAAAAACCGAAGAGATAAAGAGAATCACGCCGCTATTTTGCGCGCGCAGGTGCGGAATCACCGCGCGGCTGACGCGAACGTGCGCCATCAAATTGAGATCGATAATGGCCTGCCAATCTTCATCCGAAGTTTTCTCAAACGGCCCTCGACGGTTGCCGCCGACATTATTAATGAGAATATCAATTTTGCCAAATTTGGCAACGGTTTGTTGCACGAGCTGCTCGACGTGATCTGGTTGTGTGACATCAAGCGACAGTGGGAGCACATCAACATTTTTTGTGCGGATTTCAGCAGCAGCCGCTTCAAGCTGCTCCGGGTTGCGCGCGCAAATAACAAGATGGCAGCCTTCCGTCGCCAAGCCGAGGGCAATGCCTTTGCCGATGCCGCGGCTGCCGCCGGTGATGATGGCGATTTTGTCTTCCAAGCCTAAGTCCAAGTGGTTTTTCCTTTCGTTTCGTTCAACAAACGTTATCAACGCTGCAGGCGCCTTAGTCGTCGGGGGTTGTTGAAAGAGATTAGTTGTTAAGGGGTGGCAGTGTATTCAGATCAATTAGCTCCAGACCGGCGATTCGATCAAAGTGACGCATATTGACGGTTAAAAGCGGGAGGTTATGGATGAGACAAGTTGCGGCGATAAACGTGTCCTTGATGCCAATCAGTTGATTCTGGCGAATCAAGTCTGCATCAAGTAAAGCTGCCCGGCGCGCAATTTCTTCAATTAAAGGCAAGATTTTGAAATCTACTTGAAGTGGTGCAATATCAGATGATCTTCCGGCGCGGTATGCCCCCAACTCGATCTCATAAACGCTGATCACACTTAAATGAGGATCATAGACCGGCAGTGATCGCAGGAAAAATGAATTACGCTTGTTGCGTATGCGTGCATGATGAATAATCATCGACGAATCTATGACAGCGTCTCTTCGCGCCACTGCTGCCACCTTTCATCTAATTCTTTGAAAGCTTGTTCGATTTTGGGATCATCGGCCCAAATGCCCAAAGTCTTTTCGGCGAACTCCATTTGCTTTTTCAGGCTGGGTTTCCTTTTTTTTGCAATCTTACCGTTTTGGCCATTATGATGAATGGAGATTTTTATCGTTTTTTTTCCCGTTTTTGCAATTTCATCATACAGAGATTTGGATATTTCCAAATACGGTTTCTTGGCCAATTTTGCTGTAATCATGGTATACCTCCACTTTGATCTTCTTCTAAATTAGCAAATCTGTGGCAAATGTCAAGATTTTTCATGACACATTTTGTCTTCGCTCAATCGCCTCCATCACCATTTCCAAATCTGCCGCAACCTCCACCGGCGCGTTGGTATATTGCGATTTTACTTCCGCCAACTGCCCAAGATGATAGCGAACTTTGAAGTCCGGAAACTTCAAGCCGTTCGCCGTCGAGATCACCACGACGCGGTCAGCTTTTTTGATCTCACCGCGCTTGACGAGCTTGATGAGCGCCGCCAGCGCCACACCGGTGTGCGGGCAGTTGAAGAGGCCGCCTTTGTCGCCGAGTGCCGCGGCATTAACCAACTCGTCTTCGCTGGCTTGTTCGACAATGCCATCAAACTCTTTCAACATCGCAATGGCTTTTTTTACGCTCACCGGATTGCCAATTTGAATGGCGCTTGCCGCCGTTGGCTCAGCACGTTTGGGATAAAATTCCCGAAAACCGGTTTTGTAGCTTTCATACAACGGATTGGCTTTTTCAGCTTGCGCACAAACGAGCCGCGGCAAATGATTGATTAAACCGAGATCGCGCATTATCAGAAAGCCACGACCGATGGCGGAGATGTTGCCGAGATTGCCGCCGGGCACGATCACCCAATCCGGCACTTGCCAATCGAATTGCTGCGTGATTTCAATTGAAATGGTTTTTTGCCCTTCGAGGCGGAGCGAGTTCATCGAGTTGGCGAGATAGATGTCGGGCTGTTTCACCAATTCTTTC
>JBOHQZ010000108.1:0-12077 GCA_050732275.1 bacterium | reverse complement strand
CACACGCATGGCCAAAACGGCAACAGTTCTACGTCTGGCGCTTTGGAAATGCCGGAAACAACCTTTCAGGCAGCGCAGCAAGAAAACGTTGTGGAAAGGGTTATCGCCCCCGATCTTGACGATCACGTTGAGCAATCAAAAACAAAAGCCGGCAGTGAAGAAATGGTTTTGCGCATTCAAGGCGTTCGGTTTGAACAGTTCGAGATGCCGGCAACAAATGATGCTTTTCCCGAAACAAGATTGCGCAGTGAAATTAGTTGTGGATTAACCCGACCGCATATGCTGGATTCGACAGTGGAAGAAACTTTTATTTGCGCCCAAATTTATGCTGTGAATACAGCCACCAGTGGATGCGCGCTTTTGGTTTTCCAAACGGAACATCTGCAGTCGAACCGAGCAGATTATCGCTTTAGGCTTGAATTCAAAGTTCCGGAGGTTGGAAATTACCAATTACAAGTCGTCGCGTTTTTGCTCCATCCAGTAGCGAAAGTTGCTTTTTATCAGGGCCCGTCTTTGCGAGTCATTGCGTGATGGCGCCAATCGAATCGACAACCTGGCGTGCCGGACGCCGCGCCTTGGAAAAAGCGCTCGCACTTTACCTGGATGACCCGAATGTTACGCTCGTCGATCTCGGGTTTCGCCTGCGCACTTCAGCGCCGAATGGTTTCACGCCGGAGCTTGCTGTGCGCATTCACGTCCGCAACGAGCTGGCCCATAAAGTCCGCGAGGAACTCGCTGCTGAAGCTTCGCTTCGCCTCGGCTTTGCCGTCGAGATCATTGCAGCAAACTATGATTTGCATTTTCACCGCGACGTGCCCGAACAAATGATGGCGCTTCACGAGAAAGACGTCAGCTCAATTCTTCACAGCCGTCCGCCAGAAAAATTCGGCGGCAGAGTGCGAGACCGGCAAAGCGGGGAAGAGCTCATGCTCTGCAGTTGGCATGTTTTGGCAAATTCGCGAGTGGGTGGCGGAGACTTCCCAATTGATCAATCCGTATCCACAAACGGTAATAAGCCTATTCGCAGCGCGATATATGCCGGCCTTGATGCTGCGGTGATTCGGCTTCGCGAGGCTAATCCACTTTGGACGATCGCCACTGCAAACGGCGCCGTCATCCCGCAGCTTGGGATGCACGTAATAAAATCCGGCGGAGGGGCGAGCGAGGCTGGCGGTATCGTTGCGGGAATTTTCGGCTATTGCATTCAACAAGATGGCGGCAACAAAACTCTCTTTGGCCCATTAGTCCACATCATCCCGAATGAACGTGGTGAAAGAATCTGTAAGTTCGGCGATTCCGGCGCATGGTGGGTGGAAACTTCGACGCAGCGTGCAACGGCCTTGCATTTTGCCGGCAGTCACGATCCCAGCTTGGCGCTAGCTTTTCCCATGCCGGAAGTGTTGGAGACGCTTGAGGTGGAAGTTGTGGCGGCACCGGAAATTTCGTTTTGGCAATCATCCGAACAGTTTAGCCAGGCTGCCGCGTCCGAGGCCGTGAACGCAATTGCAGCCGCAATCCCAAAGTTGAGTTTGAGCCGCGCGACAAGACGGGTTTATCAAATCGCGTGCGCCGGATTATTGCTGACGCTCGTTGTGATGATCAGCGGATTTTATTTTCACCTGCAAAACGGGCATAGCCAACAGCAAGCGCAAATCTTGCAGTTGCACGGGCAACTGCAAGATCTTAAAACGATTGCGCGGGTGGATCGCACGCGCCAACACCATATTCGGCGGATCATAGCCATTATCGATCGTTTCAACCGCAAAATGGAGAGCGAATCGAAATTCCGCCTAGCGGCAGAAATTTATGAGATGAGCCTCAAATACAACCGGCTCGAGGTGGAATTGATCTGTGCCACCATTACACACGAATCCGGACGCACCTGGAGCCCGGAGGCCGTATCACCCGCGGGCGCTTTGGGATTGATGCAAATCTTGCCGACAACCGGCATTTATTTGGCGAAAGCCGAAGGCCTAACGTGGACTTCGGCAGAATCCATTCTTTTCGATCCGATCTATAATCTGCGCTTGGGCTGCCGCTATCTTTCTGATTTGATTTCGGCTTATGGCGTCGAGGCTGGCCTGGCAGCCTATAATGGCGGGGATAGGCAAGCGAAGCTTTGGCTACAAGGAGAACGTGCCAGGCAACTCATGCATGCCGAAACGACTTATTATGTGCCGGCAGTCTTGCGAATTTATGAGGAATATCGTCGGGCGGCGATGTGAAAGAAACGACACCGGATTTTTAGGAAAAGCAAATTAGGCAAAACTGGCTAAATTTTAAAATGATAAGTTTGCCACAATCATTTTGCCTTAAAATTATTTTTACGGTCTCATCTTTAATCATCCTGCCATCTTTTTTGCCGCGCTTGCTTTTTGAGCGACATCTGTGTTTTTTGCGCGAGCCGTTTTTCTTTGGCAACGCGCGAGGGCTGCGTCTGCAAGCGCGGCTTTCTTTTTTGGCGGCGTTTGGTCAGCTTTTCAATCAAGCGCTGCCACGCCAATTCCCGGTTTTTGATTTGTGACCGGCTGTCGCTGGCCACCACAATAATTCCCGTTGGCAAGTGTTTGATCCGGATGGCCGATTCGGTTTTATTTTTATGCTGTCCGCCGGGGCCGCTCGATTTGAAGGCCGTGATTTCGACCTCGTTTTTTAGGGCTGCTATGGTAAGCGGCGTCTCAGCGTTCTTGTCGATTTTTGATTCTGCTATGGCCATTTTGTCGTCTCGTTAAACCGTTTCTTCTTTCAATTATAGCTAATGGTATCGATAGAGTCAAGTTTAGGGCAAAATTTTTTAATCAGATTTGACAGTCATATTTTGATTGTGTATATTACTGAATGTTATTTTTGATGTTTATAAAGATCACCACCTAAAAAGCCTTTGCCAACCAAAAGCCGCCCATGAAGAAATTCAAAATCGCTGCCATCATTATCGTCCTCGTAATAGTTTGGCGCATTTTGGACACCATCCGCCACGCCGGTGAGTTTAAAAACTTAAAGCCTCATTTTAATGGGCAATGCAAAAAAATCAGTGGCGTGGCTGGGGCCGAGGATATCACCATCCATCCGCAAACCGGTGTGGCGTATGTTTCTTCAAACGACCGCCGAGCGCTTTTGGCCGGAGAGCAGACGCAAGGGGCGATTTATGCTTATGACTTGAAGTCGGAATCTGCGCGACTGAAAAATCTGACTGCAACGTTCAATCAGGATTTGCACCCGCACGGCATTAGCCTTTATCTCGGCGAAAACGGCGCAGCCTCTCTCTTTGTAGTGAATCATCGTTCCGATGGCGAATTTATCGAGGTTTTCGGCTACCGCGATAGCACGCTCGTGCATCACGAGTCGATCCGTGGCGAGCTGATGACCAGCCCGAATGACGTGGTTGCGGTTGGGCCGAGAAGTTTTTACGTCACCAATGATCACGGCAACGTTTCGGCGCTGGGGCGCACACTGGAAGAATATTTGCAATTGGCGAGATCGTACGTACTTTATTATGACGGGCAAAATTTCAAAAAGGTAGCGGAAGATATTTCGTATGCAAACGGCATCAACCTGAGTCACGATGGCAAAACCCTTTATGTGGCGGCATGCGTCGGCCTCAAAGTCAACGCCTATGACCGCGACATTGTATCCGGCTCGTTAAATTTAAAGCAAGAAATCACGCTCGGCACGGGCGTCGATAATATCGAGCTGGACGCCGAGGGCAATTTATGGGTGGCGGCGCACCCGCAGCTTCTGACCTTCACGCGCCATGCAAAAGAGGCGTCAAAATTATCGCCCTCGGAAATTCTTAAAATCAGCTTTATGCCAAATGGCGATTATAAAATCGATCAAATCTATTTGAACGACGGTGACGAAATCTCCGGATCGAGCGTCGGCGCGGTGTTTGCGAACAAGCTGCTCATCGGCGCGGTTTTTGAAAACCACTTTTTGCTTTGCGAAATGAAATAATGGAAATTCTGAAGAGCCATGAAAACCGGGGGTTTCGTCTTCCTCCCGGCGTCGAAGATCTTCTCTTCGACGACACGACGCAGCAACGCGCCATCGAGCGCCGGCTTGCCGAATGGTTGGCAGGAGCAGGCTATCGTGAAATCATTACCCCCACGATCGAATATGGCGAGGTTTTTCTCCTGGCAGGCAAAACACGGCATGGCCGCAACCGTCTCGATGAAAAAGTTCATCGCGTCATCGATCGCGACGGCAACTTGTTGGCGCTGCGCGCGGATTTCACGGCGCAAATCGCTCGCATCGCATCGAGCCACTTCGTGGGTATGGTGGCGCCGACGCGCCTTTATTATTCCGGCAAAGTTTTTCGCGCCGAGCCGCATCATGCCGGGCGGAGCCGGGAGAAATGGCAAGTGGGATTTGAAATTCTTGGCGACAATACTATTGAAACCGATGCCGAAACGGTGACGAATATTTTGGATACCCTGGCGGCGTTGAAAATCGACAATGCCCGCGTCGTCGTCGGCAATGTTGAATATCTTAACGGCATCATGGCACATGCCGGTATTGAAGGCGAAAGGCTGCAAACGTTGAAATATTTGATTGAACGCAAAGACATTGCGGGGTTGGCACAGACGATGGAAGCTTTTTCACTGCCGCCGCCTGTCCGTGAGGCGTTGACGCAGCTTCCGAATCTGCACGGCGGCCGTGAAATTCTGCCGGAGGCTCGGCGTTTGGCACGAAATGAAATTTCTCATCAAGCGGCCGGCCGGCTCGAAGCGTTGCTGGCGATAATTCAAAAACATCCACAAGCCGATAAAGTCGTGTTGGATTTGGGCGAAGTCGAGGGCATGGCATATTACACCAGCCTCACGCTTCGTGCATTTGTCGCTGGCGTCGATGCAGAGGTAGGCAGCGGCGGCCGCTACGACGATTTAATCTCGCGCTTCGGCGTTGACGTGCCCGCGGTTGGTTTTGCGTTTGACCTCGATCTCCTTGTCTCTGCGATCATGAATGGCGCATGAGCAGCTCGTCAGAAGCACCGGCGGCTCACGAGAATTTGATGACCGCAGGCTGATTGTCGCCATGACAAAGGGGAATTGCTTGCACCCACCCTGGCTTGGCTGGCCTCAGCCGATTTCATCTTTTTTATTTTTTGGCATACCCGGTCATTTCCAAATATCCCTCACCGCGTATTGCCTGCTGGCCTTTTTTTCCGGCCACCTCCACATAGCCCTCCCAATAAATCACACCGGTGGTTCGCCGCGTGTCCAGCTCTTGATTTTTGACTGGCGTGGTCAAGCGCAAATCATAATCGAGAAATTTTATTTTCCAAACGACCGGGTATTTTCCGCCGCTGGCGGGACTCGTCCACCAATCTTGCGGAATTAATTCGAAATCATTCACAGTTAGGCGCCGGCTAATGTTGTCAAGATGAATGAAGGTACCGGCTGAATATGGAGAATGAGAACCGTCCGCGCGGCGAAAGCGAAAAAACATGACTTCGGCGGAATCCGACAAGTGCAAGCTGAACCAGTCCCAACCGGTCACATCGGCATTGGGGTGGCTGGTAAAAAATTCGTGATCCATCCAGCTCGATCCTCGCACCCGCCAAGATTCGCCGCCGAGCACGAGCGTTCCTTCGGTTTGCAACGAAGTTAAAGAATAGTAATAAACCGCATCTCCAGGCAAAGCGCTGCTTGGCAGCAAGCCGCGATGGCCGTGAAAAACCGGTGGCTTCAACGATTTACAAATCAAATCGATTTGACCAAATGCGCTTGCAGCGCGGAGAAGGATCTTTTCATCATCGTTGCCATTTGCCGCCAACGTCTCGCGACGCGCGAGCCAACCACCAAGATGCACAGCCAATGAAGTTGAATCGGCGCCGGCGAGATTCAACGCGCCACGCGCAGTTTTTTGATCGTAATAAAAACGGTCTTGCTCGACATCGGTAATGGCAAAGTGCGCCACATACGCATCGCGAAATGCCCACGATGATTGCCGCGGCAGGAGGGAGGGGGCAAGAGCTTGGCGGAAAAATGTCAGCTCATAGCCAAACCGCCGCCCATTCTCCGCGCGCAAATTGCCGGTGAAATACCACCACTCGGTTTGATATTCCGCATGTAAGCCATGATCTCGCGGAAATTGCCAAATCCAGGGCTTTTCCACTTCGGCGAAATCAGATTGCGCCGTGGCAGTTGGTGTGGAAAAAGCAAACAGCAAAAAGCAAAAGACAAGATAGCGCATATCTTCTTGATGGATAAATGGATTGTTGGAGTATTGGAGTGATGGAGTATTGGAGTGATGGATTGTTGGATTAATGGGGATGCCAATACCCCATTAGTCCAAAACTCCATCAATCCATTACTCCGATTTTTACTCTTCCCGTATCGCGGCGGCAACGGAAATCTTTTTCAAGCGCCACATCGGATAAATCGCCGCCAACAGCGCTGCGACTAACGCCATCCACCATATTTGCGCATAGGCGCCGAGGTTGATTTGAAAATTGATCGTCCAATTGAAAGTTCGCAAATTGATGACGTAGATCATCACCAGCGCCAGGGCGGTTCCGGCCGGCACGGCGATGAGCGCAGCAAACCCGCCCATGAGTCCGGATTCGAGAAACACCAGCCGCCGCAACTGGCCGAAACGCATGCCGACGGCGCGTAAAATGCCCAGCTCGCGCGTGCGCTCGACGAGCAGCGACATGACGGCGCTGATGATGCCGATGAACGCGACGATGCCGGCGAGAATCTGCATGACGTGAGTGATCGCAAAACTCTGATCGAAGACTTTGAACACTTCATCACGCAAGGCGCGATTCGATAAAATATTCACGGCGTATCGGCCAGCGATGGCGCGCCGTAAATCAGCCACGTAGCGCCGGGAGTCAACCAGCGGTTTGAGAAAAACGCCGATATTGGTGATGCGCGAAGGCCCCCAGTTTTCGTTGTAGGTGCGATGATCCATCATCACCTGCCCTTGCTCGAAAGAATAATCGACAAAAACTGCTGCAACCCGAAAGGTCTGCGGTCCGTGTATGGTCTGCAAGATCACCGTATCGCCGGCTGCCTTGTGAAATCGCCGCGCGAAACCGTCCGAAAGAAACACTTCGCCTGCAATAAGGCGCCGCCAATTTTCGCGGTCGTCGCCGCTCGTGAAAATAAAATTTGTGCGCGTGATCATGACGTCCGCGCTTATGGCGATCAGGAAAATCGGTTGTTGCCGGTAGGATGATGCCGTTGCCCCGTACAAATCAATCGCTTCGACTTCCGGCTGCTGCTCGAGAAATCGGATGAACTCTGGCGAGAACAGCGATTCCCACTTTGCCGTCTCGAAGCCGCGCGTTTGTAAATAGACATCCGCCTGCAAAACACTCTTGACCCACTCATCAACGGAGCGGCGAAAACTCGTGATCATCAAGCTCATACTGAGCACCATGGACAAGGAGATCATCAACGCCGCAATCGCCACCGCCGTCCGGCTGAGCGCCGTTTGAATATTGCGGATCGAAAGAATGCCGATTATTCCGGCGAGCTTGCTCATGAAGGTGTTGGCCATGCGAACGATCCCGAGCGTCAACAGCGGCGTTAGAAAAATGGCGCCCAAGGCCACGGCCAGCGCGGCGCCAAGTCCGAGAAAAAATCCGCCGGCTATTTGGCTTTGTTGCGTTGAGCTTAGTGACAGCGCGATGGCGATGACGAGAAAGGCGGAGCCGGCGAGGGCGAAACGCGGCGCGAATTTCTGCGCGCGAAACTCCAGCGCCGAACGGCGCACGGCCACGGCGGCATGCACTTTTGCCGCCTCGATGATCGGCACGGCGCTGGCCAGCAGTGTCGTCACTAAGCCAATCAGGAAAATTTTGGCGAGCACGTTCAAATCCGTCGCTACCGGTGCCGGTCTGAGAAAAACATACAGGTCGGAGATGGTCGCGGTTACCGTGCGCGTTGCATATTCGGCGAGCGTGATTCCGAGCCATAAGCCCAGCAACGATCCGGCGACGCCGAGTCCGAAGGCTTCCAACAAGGTGTTGAAAATAATTTGACGCGGCGTCACGCCGAGGCAGCGCAAAATGCCGATCTGCTTGCGGCGATGAATCACGGCAAACATCATGGTGTTGTAGATCAGAAACATGCCGACAAACACGGCTAAAAAAGACAGCGCGGTGAGATTGAGCCGAAACGAGCGCAGCATGTCATCGGTACGCTGGCTTCGGCGCGCCGGCGACTCGAGGCGCAGCGCCGTGGGCAATTTTGTGGCGAGGGTTTTTGCCGCGCTTTCACTGGCAATAAGATCGAGGCGGTCAACATAGCCGAGACGGCCGAGAATTTCCTGGCCGGCGGCAATATCGAGCAACGCCAAATTTTCAAGCCCCACTTGTGAAAGCATCTGCCCTGGAATCAAGCCCGTGAGTTGGAGCGCCTTCCATTCATTGCCGGATAAAACCTCGAGCGTATCGCCGATTTTGAGACGATGGGTCCTGGCGAAGGCCTCGTCCACGAGCACCGCGCCGGGGTGCAGCAAGAAACTACGACCGGCAGTTGCGGCAGCAGGCATCGAATCCGAGTTGGCAGAAATTTCGTTTGCTTCCCAGGCTGCTGCAGAATAAGCACGGAAGCTTGCATCGGTGAACGGGTCGATGGCGAGAATGTGCAAGGCTTCCTGGGATGCTGTACTATCCGGCTGGCTGGAGAGACGAAAACCGGCGACGTATTCAAGAATGGGCGTGGCTTGAACTTCGGAAAGCGAAAGAACCGTGGCGGCGAGCGAATCCGGAATGCCTGCCGGGCCGCCGAAAATTTGGTGCGTCGTCTTGCCGGTAACAGCTTCGACGGTTCGCCGAAAGGATCGCAGCGCGTTTTGATTGGCGAGATCGATGCCGACCATCACCGCAACACCGAGCGCGATGCCGAGCAAACAGAGAAAAGTTTCCAGCGGTTTACGCCGGAGATGGCGGAGGTTGAAGAGGCGAAGGAGACGGAACATTTGAAGCGATCCACGAAATGCAAAGCATGAAATGACTATTCCAGTCGGGCCGACTGGGCTACAAGCGCGCCATCTTTGATTTGAAAAACGCGATCCGCAAAGCGCGCGGCTTCATGACTGTGGGTAGCGAGTAAAATCGTTTTGCCTTGTTCCCGCGAAAGATTTTTTAAAATTTCCAACATGTGCAAGCCGGTCTCCGAGTCGAGGTTGCCGGTAGGCTCGTCGGCAAGAATGATTTGAGGATTGTTGATCAAAGCTCGGGCAATCGCCACGCGCTGCTGCTGGCCGCCAGAGAGTTGATCGGGCAAGGCTTTCCAGCGCTCGGCGATGCCGAATTGAGAGAGCAGGCTCATGCCGCGCTCGCGCAGCTTTAACGCCGAATGGCTATTAAGCTGGCCGGGCAAGAGAACATTTTCCAATACCGTTAAAGTCGGCAGTAGATTGAAAAACTGAAAAACAAAACCGACACGATCGCGGCGGAAGAGCGTCAATCGATTCTCGTCCATCGCCGTAACTTCGGCATGATCTACAAAAATTTTCCCGGAGGTCGGCTGGTCGATGCCGCTGATGAGATTGAGCAGCGTGCTCTTGCCGGAGCCGCTGCGGCCATAGATCGTGATGAATTCGCCGGTTTGGATAGTGAGATTAACGCCGTGAAGCGCCGCAATGGCGTTGCTGCCGGCGCCGTAATATTTGGAGAGGTTTTCTATGCGGATCAATGTCTTACCCACTGCCATTTTTATATAATCCATGCGAGTCTCGAGGCGTCAAATTGCTGATAAGGAAACAAGATGGCAATAATTTGAACGGCCCTTTTGCGTTCATCAATATAGAATGCAATACGATACTTTTTGAACAAGAGATAACGGCAGATTGGAGTTTCGTACAAAGGCGGGCAACGAAAAGGGCTCCGGGTAAGCGACTCAACCTTACGCAATAAACCTTCGCCGAAGGTAGCAGCCCTTAGCGGCGCGTTTTCCGCGATTTGGGAGATAATTTTCTCGAAGTCCCATTTTGCCGGCTCGCTCCAGACGATTTTGAATTGATGATTTTCCACATACCCTCCGTCACCTCTTCATGTGAATAAACCCGGCCTTCCTTTGCGGCACGCAAGCCCTCGGCAACCTTGAATTTTACATAGACTTCGTACAATAATTTTTCAGCCTTTACCCCCCTTGGCCGTTCGTGAATCAATTCGACGATTTTTTCGGCATACTCAGAAGTTGTCATGGTTTCTCTGTTATGAGTATTTAAAATTTTCAGTGTCGTTGGATTTTCCAAGAATAACCAAACATAATCAATCAGCCGATGAAAAGCAAGGGAATTTTGCAATACAACTGCAATACAACTTTCGCGACTCAACGGATTATTCAAACTTTAGCGGATTCTCGAAATCAAAACCAAACAAACGCGGATTCTCGCCGATAACGGCGGCGGCAATGATGTAAAAAACGTAATCGTAAGTTTGCTGGGGAATTTTGCCATGGGCGAGGAGCTTCCAAAAATTCCGTTCGCGCGGATTGGCCGGCAGTTGTTGTATGAGCGGCTCAACGTTGTTTTCACCCCAATTATAGCACGCCATCACCAACAAGCCGGAAGCTTGCGCTTCGGTTTCGTAAATGTCGCGCAGGTAGCGCGCCGCCGCGAGCGTCGACTTTTCAAAATCGTGGCGCTCGTCGCGAGGATCGTATCGCCGCCACTCCAATAACGGCCCGGTGCGCAAGCCATATTGGATCGCTGTTCCCGGAATGAATTGCCATAAACCCTTGGCAATGCCGTGCCGTGTTCGCGGCCCGCAGCGCCTGACGTCGAAATCGGTTTCTTGCAAGGCGAGATAAAAAAACTGCGGCGGCAGATCGTGGGCGAGCATCGCTTGCGCAATCTTCACGGCGTAACCATTGGCGGTGGCGCGCGCAATCGCTTGGCGATAACGCCCGGTGGATCGCCACATGCTGATGTACCGCTTCACTGTTTGCACGAAGCCGGCCGGCATGCTGACATCACATTCGCCAAAGAGGCGCGCGACTTTGTAAATCAGCCATTCTTCTTCCGTCAGATCGTCTTGCGAAATGCCGAGCTCGTCGCGGGCGAAACTGCTGTAGCTATCCTGCAGGCGGCGCTGTTGCTCCAATTTTTCCTCGAACTGTTTTTGCAGCTCCGGATCGGGTTGTTGCGCCGCCGTTGCGTGCAAAGTTGCCAATTGCAGCTCGAGCGATTTCATCGCATAAAAAACATTTTCCGCCAGAACGTGCAGCTCTTCCTGCCGTTTCACGCGTTGGCTCTGATAATACAGCGCACCGGTCGTGCCGAACAAAAGCACCAGTATGACGCCGATGATCATCCAATAACGTTTGGCGTGCTTGCGGCGAATGTGATGAAACGCTTGCCGGATGAGCATGGTATGCTCGCCGGCGCTGTCAGGAGCTGATTTGTCAAAATAGCGCCTGGCGATTTCGGTTACTGATCTCTCCGCCGTCGGGAGCGGTAGAGGCTGCTCGATCTCACAAGCGATGAGCGGCCCGCCTTGAGTCAACTCCAGCGTGGCGTGCGGCGGCAAAGCTGCCCGCTGGATGCGCGTTCCATTCAGATAGGTGCCATTGGTGCTCTGCAAATCTTCCACGACCCAACGAGTTCCATCCCACATGATCCGCGCGTGATGCATGCTCACCGATGAATCGTTGAACTGAACGTCACAAGCCTTGCCGCGACCGAGGGTGAAATTGCGCTCGAAACGCCCCCAGCGCTTGAGCGCGTCACCTTTTTCGACACGCACGTGAACGGGCGGTATGGTGTTGGAAGACGAAGTCTTTTCTCCAGGCAAATAAATGCAAATTTCCGGACCATGTTCGGCGCCGAGTGTCAGCTTGTCGCCGGTTTTAAGCTTTTGGTGGCCGGCTAATAAGGCGCCGTTCAGCCAAGTGCGGCTGGTAGCAGCGGGAAGAATCGAATATTGCCCATCATGATAAACAATCTCGGCGTGATGATCGTTCACTTCGCTGTCCATAATGACATCGAAAAGGATGGCGCAATCCGGCGCCGTGCCGATCCGCCAGCGGTTGCCGCGCAATTCGAGGCTTTCACCATTTCGGGAGCTATGAAGAAATTCGATCCAAAGGTTGGGCGGCGACACGGCTTTTGCCGCTGCG
>JBOHQZ010000107.1:0-12095 GCA_050732275.1 bacterium | reverse complement strand
TGGCGAGCGGTGACGAGCGCGCGCTGCAAGCCGCGCAACGAGCGATCTCCAGCCCTTTGTTGGAAGATGTTTCTATCGCCGGCGCATTAGGCGTGCTCGTGAATATTACCGGCGGCGAGGATTTGACTTTGCACGAAGTGAATGATGCCACCACCGTGGTTAGTGAAGCCGCCGGCGCGGAAGCCAATATCATTTTCGGCGCGGTGATCGACAAAGCCATGGCCAATCAAATTCGCGTCACCGTCATTGCCACCGGCTTCCACAAGAACGGCCGCCACACGATATCCGCTCGCTTGCCACGACCCACACGCTATTTCGATACGGCGTTGACCGAGTTGGATATTCCGGCGTATCAACGCAAAAGCAGCAACGGCGGCGCGCACAACGGCAACGGCTCCAGCGAGCCGATCATTCGTCCCTACGAAGAAGAAGTCGTCGTTGAGCCGCAAACGGTGGATGATTACGACGTGCCAGCTTTTTTGAGAAAAAGGTTAGGTTAAAACGCAGACAAAGTTGTTGCTGTTTGTTTTTGCTTTTTGCCGTTTACTTTTTGCCACTGCACACGGTGAGTCCTGTTAACCGCAAAAAGGCCCGTTCGGTTGTTCTGCAGCAGCCGGGCGGGCCTTGCCGTTTTAAAATTAAAAAAGTGTTGGCAAGCGCTTTTTAGTTTTCGTATATTTCTTTGAGGAGGAACAACATGCTAACGTGGGAACAGTGGCAGGAAAAATCGAAAAGTTCGTTGGAAGCTTCGCAAATTTTGTTGGAAAATCAGAAGCCCATCGAGGCGGCAAGCCGGGCTTATTATGCGGCGTATCAGATGGTGACCAGCGTGCTGATCAAGCTCAGACTAAGCCCTCGCGGCGAGTTCGGAAATTGGTCACATCACGAAACGTATGAAATCTCAATCGTTAGAAACGCAACACAATAACAACTTATCATCCGATCAGTTGAGAACTTTTTCAAAATTTCGGCGCAAACTAAAAGAAAAAGTCCCCGACTTTCATATCGCCTGGGTTCATCCCATCAAAGAAAATATGATCGAAGTCGGACTGGAATCTAAAAACAAGATGACCTACAGAAAAACTCTACAAGCTGCCCAATTAGCCCTTGAGAAGGTAAATTCTCTTCCCGATTCGACAGCGCGCGCTTGCCTTTTGTCGTGTTAACTTACCCTCTCCCCAAAAATTGTTTTTGCGTGAGAATTTTGCTCTCTTTTTGTGTCTATATGGATAGGGTGAAGCAAGTCATTCTCAATGCAAGAAAAGCGCGCGAGAAAATGTCTTTATGGTAAAAGTTTTTGTAGGTTGTGATCGCTGCACCCCAAATTTATAAATCCCTCCATCTTCGACTCTACACCTGGGTAACAGAGGCGCCCGGAGCGGCGCGAAAATTTATTTCGCTAGGGAGTGTCCATGGCGCGAAGGACGCTTTTGTTTTTAGCCAATGGCGATCTGCCGAATCTAATCGGGCAGAGCGAGAAGATCCAAGAAGTCTGCCGGCGCATCGGACTGGTGGCAAAAACCGATTCTACCGTCTTGATTCAGGGAGAGAGCGGCACTGGAAAAGAGTTGGTTGCACAGGCTCTCCATTTTCACAGCCGCCGTTCTCATCAGCCTTTCATTAAAGTAAACTGCGCCGCGCTGCCCGAAAACTTGATTGAGAGCGAGCTTTTCGGACATATACGTGGCGCTTTTACCGGAGCCATACGCGACCGCAAAGGCCGGTTCGCCGAGGCCGAGAGCGGTACTATTTTGCTTGACGAGATCGGCTCCGTACCGCTCGCCAATCAAGCCAAACTTTTGCGGGTGCTGCAAGAAAAGGAGTTCGAGTCCGTCGGTTCATCGACGACCGAGAAGGTGGATGTGCGCGTCATTGCGTCAGACAACATCGATCTCGCCAAAGCTGTTCAGCATGGAACTTTCCGTGAAGATTTATATTATCGTCTTGGCGTCTTTCCCATTCTTGTTCCAACCCTCCGCGAGCGCCTGGAAGATGTGCCGCTTCTCGCTGAACAGTTCCTTCGAAAATATGCCCATATCGGAAATCGGCAAGTTGGTGGTATCTCCCCGGAAGCGTTGCAGGCGATGATCGTCTATAATTGGCCGGGCAATGTTCGGGAATTGGAAAATGCCATTGAGCACGCGCTCATCGTTGAGACGACGAATGCCATTCAGCTTTCGAGCTTGCCTTTGCTTATATGTTGTCACCGTATGCCGGAAAACGAAAACATCGATGCGCTGTCCTTGCGGGAAAGATTGAACCTGGTGGAAAAACAAATGATCGAAGACGCTCTCGCGCGCAGTCATGGCGTGAAAAAAGAAACAGCGGAATTGTTGGGGATCCATCCGAAAAACCTGAGCCATTTACTGCGAAAGCATAATTTGTAGAAGTGTTGGCCGGTTGACTGGTTTGCCTGTTAGTGGGTTAACCGAATAACAGGCAAAGCCGCTAACAGTTCCACCACTCATAAAATCTCCGATCCCACCCATAAATTTTATGGCCACGACTAACCCTCGTCTTTTATTTGAATTGTCATCTTTCCTTGCTTTCTCTCCATCATAAATTTTATGATTCCTCAGCGCTTTTCATTGCGGAAGCGCAATCGCTTAATGTTTTGAAAAACAAGTCTTGCGCCCACCTTGTTTTCGACATGCGCGCCTGGCATTGAAATTGTATAGAAATGATTCCAATAGGCGAATTCAGTTTATCAAAATCACACTTACATGTCTGCTCCATGCCAACCGACGCCGTTGAAAATTTATTACCGTCAAATTCCGAAAGGTTATGCCGGAACCTTGGCGACGGTGCGCCACATCATCGCTTTAATCAAAGCCGGCGTCAAAGATTTCTGTGTGCGGCAAACCGCGATCGACATTCTGTTGGCGAATGGCATCCGCCCTAAGGATTACCGCGGAGAGATCGCCGCCCTTTTTGAGTGGGTGAAGCACAACATTCGCTATACGCGCGATATTCATCGCGTCGAGCTGCTGCACACGCCGCGACGGATGCTCGAGTTGCGCGCCGGCGATTGTGATGACATGACGATCCTGCTCGCCACCATGCTCAAATCGATTGGGCATCCGGTGCGCCTGGTGCTGGTTGGATTCAACCCGCACAAAAAGAAATTGTTTACTCATATTTATCTCGAAGCTTATTGCAAAGGCTGGTGGATTCCGCTCGACCCCACAATGCGGCATCCGATGGGCTGGGCGCCGCCGGCTACTCACAAACAAAACTTCAACGTCAATTAGGAGGAGAAAATGCCTTACGCATCAAATGAAATAATGGGCCTTGGCAGTTATGTCGGGGAGATCGGCCAAGCTCCTGACGGCCAGCTTTACGAGTGGGTCGAAGGCGTCGATGGCTTGGGCAACCCCATTGGCTTCTGGAAGAAGTTAAAAAGCCTTGCCAAGGTAGCTGCACCGTTTGCGAGCTTCCTTCCTATCCCGGGGGCAGCGGCGGCCGCACAATTAGCCCAACGTTTCCTTCCAAAGATTCTACCAGCGGCTGCTAAGTATGCCCGCAAATACGGCGCAGGAATTCCTGGCGCACAGCAATATATTCAAAAGGGCGAAGCATACGCCAAGGGAGCTGGTTTGCTCGGCGAAGTGGCAGAAGGCCCGGATGGACAGCTTTATGAAGTCGTCGAAGGTAACGGCGCAATGGGTGCACCTAAGCGGTTGCGATTATGCATTCCTGCCTACGTAAGTGGCGGCAAGCGCCGGGGTATGAGACCCACAATGCCGGGGCCGGTGCCAGCACCAGGAATGCAACCACCCGTCCAATCACCGGCAGCCGGCATGCGGCCGCCTGCCCAAGCTGCGCCAGCTCGTCGCTTCCGTTAGGAACTGATCTATGGCGTGTTCATGCGGTTGTCATCAACGACCAATAAGCTCGCGCTTTTCCTCCGGAGTGCAGCGTAGGCGGAGCGCTTGCGTCCCCCGGCCTGCAACCCTGCCGATTGGAGAATTGCGCGGTTTGATCTATAGGTCCAGAAAATCGCCAGGCGAAGCTTTCAAGACCTACGTGCATTTTTTCAAAGAACGCCTGCCGATTCTTTCGGCCAACACCGCCGGCACGCAGCTTTACATTTTTGGCGGCGGATATAAAATCACGAAGCGTGGCATTCAAGGATGAGGAGATGAATGATGGCACAGCAAGTTGAATCATTCGATGAGCTCATGATCGTTAACCCTTTAGGTCGTAGAGGAGAAAAATATATGCGATTCTATCCAGTCGATCCTTCGGTGGGCTACTTTGCCGAGTCTCCGGAGGCCGTCGGTTATTTTTATGAAGCGCCGGAAAGCTTGGGTTGCTGTAATCCGGTCAGTCAAAGGGTATGCCCGGCCTGCGGTTGCCATTTGGGTGAGGCGCCGGAAACCATGGGCTACTTCGCCGAGGGGCCGGAGGTCGGATACTTTGCCGATCCGCCGCCCGGTTTTGTGGAAGGATATGGCGAGATCGCGCCCGAAGTTGGTTATGTGTATGAAGCGCCGGAATCCGTCGGCTATTACGCCGAAGCGCCGGAGATGGGTTATTATGGAGAATCTCCGCAGGTCATGGGTTATGGCCAGCCGGAGATGGGTAACTTCGCTGAATCGCGGGAGTTTGCGGAAGCGCCGCTCGAAATGGGCGGCATGTATGAAACTCCGGATTCTATGAGTGAGGCGCCGGACAGCATGGGATATTTCGCCGAAGACCCTGGCTACGGTGAAGTCGCTCCCGAAATGGGTTATTTTGCGGAGGACCCGATGGTCTCAGGCTACGTTCGCGAAGCGACGACGGAGTTTAGCCCGCGGGTTTTGCCGGTGGATAAAATCGGCGAGGTCGAAGGTTACACGCGCCCGAAAACCATCAATCCCTCGGTTAATAACTTCCGTCCGTCGGAAGAAACCTCACAAGCTTCCGGCCAATGGTTCAGGCCGCTGTGGTAATTGGAAAAAGTTAATTCGTCAAATAAAGAACGTAAGAAGCCAATAGGAGGAAAATATGGCAGTCGTCAAAGGTGTCAAAGAAAAAGTGCATCTGCCGCTTTACGATTCCATCGTCGTCAAAGCCAAGGAGCAGCTCAGCAAAACCCAAAGCTCAAACATCTTGCGGTTCTTTCAAGACGTCGCTGGGAAGACCAAGCTCCAAACCAACATGCAAGCCGCCTCGCTGTTGCCGCATTGGAACACGTTCGAGGCGCGGGCGATGCGTGTGGTGATTTCCGATCTAACCGCGCAATTTCCTGATGCTCAAATCACTCTTAAGCTCGGCGTTATCAATAATTTGGGTCAACCCGTTCTGACCGTTCCCACCCAAACAGATTCGCCTCAAAAAACCGTTGATTTGGGCAAATTCAAATTAAGCCATTTGGTGCAATTTAAGCGCCTTTTAGAAAATCCGGCGGCGGCCCCGATTCGGCTTTCACAAGACAAGGTAATTGATCTTGAATTAACAGAACAAGATAGCTTGCTCGGCGCCAATGAGTTCGTCGAAATCAGCCTGACGGCCCTGCGCCGGGCAACGGATCAATTTGGAAAATCCGTCCTTCCTCCCAATGAGCAAATATTCCCGAACAACGGTTTCGGCAGCTTGATTGGCAAATTTATCTACAATTCAGTGACGACATTTTTTGTCGGCGAAAAGGCCATGATCCAAGTGCCGACCTGGTTCTTCCCCGGCGGCGCCGGCCCTTTTTCCGAAGATGGGAAAGTTACGACGCACGGTGAGCCCACACCGGAAGCCACGTTTCGTTTTGCCGAGCCGATCTTCATCGATACGCAACAAAACTTTCGTGTTGAAATCGAGATTCCCGAGAGTGAAGTGTTGAGCGAGTTGCAGAGAGTGTACGGCCCATTTTTTATTTGGATCGTGCTCGATGGCTATATGACACGCGACGTGCAGTGAGCAAGTACGTCGATTCACTAAAATATTTTTGTCATTGCGAGTGGTATACCACTCGCAGTGGTTTTTTCAGGAAGAAACGTCATCGCAAGGAGCGCTTTGGGCGACGAAGCGACCTGCTAATTTTAGAGGAAAGATGAATCCCATCGGCGAAACCACGGCGCGCAGAAGCGCCTTCAGCAAAGAACAAGGGCGCAGCGCGCCTGCCGTGGGCGTGATTCCTTACGACTACGTCGCGGATTTTGCGCTGACCGGGCAAGTAGGCAATCTCGTGCAGGACGTGATCAATATCAGCGTCGAAGGCGTGTTCGTTGCGGTGGCCATCGGTTATGGGTTTGATGAAGACCGCGCCGAAGCGCTCAATCTTGTTGACAGCGTTATCTCCAGGACTGGAGCTCCTCAAACTCTCGGCGACCTTGGGCTCGACACTATCCCGCCGGATGTTTTGATCGAAGGGTTTAGGATCGATCCCGGCTTTGCCGCAATCGCGATTAAAAACGGCCAGCTCAATGAAAACCTCCGGCTGGAGGACGCGCCGGAAATTCTGCAGCGCATGAAAGCCACGGAAAATTTCAGCTTCATGTTCAGCATCGTGGATACCGGCTCAGGCCGGGAGCTGCAAAACGAGCCGGTGCATAGCCTGGCGACGTTGGGGCGCGCCGATGGCCGCCGGCCATTCAAAATGCTGTCACAGCCGATGGTCTTCATGCCGCGCTCGACGATTCGCCTGCAAATCGAAGAACGCAGCGCCGGGGTGAGCGGACGGCTTTTCATCACCTTGCAAGGCTATAAACTACTCGGTGCGCCGAGCAACTTAGAGGAAGCCACGAGACGGCTTGGGCAGTTTGATCCGCAGGCGAAGATTCCCCTCTATGATCACGAAACCGGCAACTACCGCACGCTTGGCGAAGCGGTGCAGCGTGATATCTCAACCACGAAAAACGTCCCCTTCGATTACGTCTCCACGCTCGATTTGACCGGAAAGCGGGGCAATGTTGTTGAAGACGAGATTCCAATCAATGTTGACGGCGGTTATGTGGCCACCGCGATTGGCTACAGCCTCGATGTGCCGGACACGAGCGTGCAAATTCAGAGTACCAAGCCGGAAGGAAATTTGCGCAGCATCAAACTGAAAGACATTAAGCCGGCGCAGGCGCTGCTCGATGGCATTCGCATTCACCCTTGGCGCGTGAGATTTGCTTTCACCAGCGATGGGCGTTTATTACAAGTTGCTCCGGACATGGTCGGCCGCATGTTCCAGCGTCTCAATCGTCCCGAAGAAGTGCGATTCCTGTACAGCTTCAGTGATTCCGGCACTGGCCGTGATTTGCAAAACCAGCCGGTGCATAGCGTCGCCGGCCTTGGCATTGCCAATGGCGACCGGCCCTTCAAAGTGCTCCACAAGCCGTTCCTTCCCCGCTCAACCATTCAAGTGCAGGTGCAGGAAATTTTTGGCCGGGGCCGGCTCTTCATCGTCTTTCAAGGTTACAAAATTCTGCGGTGAACACGTTGAGATGATATGAGAAATCTTGCCTATCAAAATGGTTTCGCTCCCCAAGCGCTCGGTCAAGCATTGGGTGAGTCCGCGTTGTCGAAAAAGACTATTCCCTTCGATTATGTTTTCCAATTTCCTTTGCAAGGAAAGCGCGGCAACAAAGTTCAGGATGTGGTGGAGATCAGCGTCGAGGGCATGTTTGTCGCGCTCTCACTGGGCTATAGTGTCGTTCTCGATGAGCTTGGCATCTCCTCTCATTTTCAACCGGTGCTCGATCAAACCACGCTTCTTCAAAATCCGACGCTCGTGCCGTTTCATTCCGGGCCGCCCGATTTTGATGACAGCCAGGCGCGCAATCTCGAAGGTCTTTTAGTGAGCGGGTTGCCGGGAAGCGAAATTGTCATCGTCGAATTCACTCTGACCAACCAGCCTACGCCGCTCAAGATCATAGGAAAAGCCGTCATCGGGTCCGCGGGAAAAGCGACGATCGATTTCACACCTCCCCTTGCGTTCGGAGTCATCCGAGGATGGGATAGAACGAATAATTTGCTCAGTGAAATGATTGAAATCGGTCCAGCGACGATCACTCCGCAAATTGGCCCTCATCATCAGACCCAGAGGCTGCCGTCGGCTGGCGATGAAGTCGTGGAGGTTTATGGGTCTCCGAATGATACCATCAACCTTTTCATTTCAGAAGCTGGGGCGGACAGCTTTTCACAGGTGAACGGAAGCGTTGATCTGCAAGAAGACCTCATCTCGTTCGGCAGAAGAATTGGAAGAGCCGAGCTGCGACTCAACAAAAAGCTGGCGCCCGGTGATGTGCTCAACGTACGGAGCACGAGCCAAATTGGCCTTGCGTTTAGCATGTTTGCGGTACCGCGTATCAAACCCTCCACCATCACTCTTGGCGCTTTAGCCGCGGGGTTGGAAAGTATTGGCGCCGATTTGACGGGCGGCTTTCGCTTCAATCCCAATTTTGCCAATCTTGTGACAACCGACCTGCCACTTGATCAACTCACGCAAGAGACGCGCAACAAAATTTTTCAAGCCGGAAGCGTTGCCGCCGAAGAAGTCAGTTTCCTTTACAGTCTTGATGTGAGCGGTACGGGCAGAGAGTATCAAAACAAGCCGATTCATAATATCGCCGGCCTCGGCATCGCCAATGGCGACCGCCCGTTTCGGCCGTTTGCAAAGCCGGTGGCTTTTGAGCCGAAATCTTCCATACGCATTCAAATCGAAGAGCTTGCCGGTCCGCCGGGCACGTTGTTCATCGTCTTGCAGGGATATAAAATTCTCGGCGCGAGCCGGCTTCGGAGGTAAGCAACCATGCCCCAAGTCTTGACCCAAAATCGTTGCGCCATCTGCGACCTCCCGCTCGATGCGGAATATTTCGACGTCAGCGGCTTTGTTGGCAACGTCCTCATCGAAGATAATGCAAACGATTTGCTGGTGCAAATGTTCAAAAAAGAAATCAGCGAGATGATGGTCTACGCCTTACGAGTGGACAATAACCATGATAATATTATCGCTGCGCTGCGCCAGGATATACGCGAGGTGATCGTCAAAATACCGGGAGGAGACGCTATTAAGAAAATGATCGTGGATTCGCTGAAGACCGATGTGAGCACACCAATTTTAACGACGCTGGAAGCAATTACAAAAAAGCTTGAAGAAACACGTGGAAAAACCAGGACAGAAACCAGGGGAAAACCAGGCCGGCAAACGGAAAAAGCTGTTTCCAACCCCGGAATGTTATCAGCGCCGGAACTCACGCCAGAGCCAGCGCCGGCCTTGCCAACTCTGACGGCGCCTCTATCATTAACTGAAGAAGTGGCGCTGAAACAACAGGATGCTTTGGCAGCAACAACACCAACCGGCTTAATCCAAATGTCACCACGAAGCCCGGTGCAAGCGCAACCGGTCAAACCGGTAGAGGCTAGTCTTTTCTCAGACCTCAAAATTGGTGAAGGGCTGCCGCGTCGAGGCGAGCAAAAAGTGCTGGCGAGTTTTCAGCTTCATCCGCAATACTGCGGCGTCCTCACCTACTTTGCACAATACACCGATCTCTACGCGCGCGACAACTCTCAAATCCGAACGCCCGGGTTTGAATGGGTGATCTTGCAGAACGGCAAGCCGCTTTTTCCCTATATGCGCCTGGAATTGATCGTCAATCCCTGGGGCAACAACTGCCTGCCGGTCGCGGTTCGGCTCGACGAAAATGCCAGGTTGGAATTTGTTTTGCGCAATCGTTCGATCACAGACGAGGCGCTCACCAGCGATGATCCGGCCATCAGTTATCCCATTCGCGCCTTTGCCGGACGGTTGATGGGCAGGTATTGGTACAACGAAATCTTTGGAGAGCGAACGCGGCCATGGCGAGACTCATGATAACGCCGGCGCGCCCGCTACGTTTTTATCGCCGGTCTCACTTTGGGATGGGCGAAAACTTGTTGCCACCACATTCGCCTTCAGCTCGCCATAACGGCGCCGCTCGTTCACGCACTCAACCTTTTGCCAGCGGCCGTTTTTTTCGGGTAACTTCGCCGCCGGAGAATGCGCTCGTGACGCCACCGTTGGCGCAAATGCTCAACACCGTTTTGGAGCAGTTCGCGCAAGCCAATGGTTTCACGCAAGAGAATCCGTTGGCCGTTTTCTTCGGGCGCGGCACGTTGGGACTGCATCGGTTTGATCGCGCCGCCGATATTTACGGTATCGGTGGCAAAGGCCTCGACCAATGGAAACAAGAATGGAACGCCGCCATGCAAAGAGCGTTGGCAGCGCCGGCTGCGGAGGAACGCCGGAGAATCGTTGCCGAAGAAAGCGGGCGCAATCTCGGATACAAGCTGTACAAAGCGTTGCAAGCGCACGGTGGATGGGCCCAGCCGCCGGGCTATCCGGTGCAAATCTTTGGTCCATGGACGCGCCGTGAAGGCCCGCACAAAGCGATTTCAGATTATTTGTTGTATTTGCATCGCGATCATATTCATGTGGCAAAATAATGAGCCTAAAAATGAGAAACGATGGCAAAAACATTCGCCTGCGCGCGATTGGCAAAATGGTCAGCGACGACGCCGGCAATTTTTATGAAGCGCAGGGCCGGCAATTGCGCCAGCTCGGCGAGCTGATGATGGACGAGGCCGGGCGAGTTTTTGAAGTCTGCGCCACCCGCGAAACGCCGCCGGATATTCTTTCATACGAAAAAGCCAACAGCAAAGCCAGTCATGTGGTGCGAGAGGAGTCCCGGAATGGCAAGAGCAATAACCCGCTCACAGAAACACCTCGGCAAAATGGGCGCACCGGCCAAGTTGAGGCGGTTCAGCATCAAACAGAAAAAAAAGACGTTCCCAAGTTGCCAGCCTATCAAAAACTTTTTGCCGATCCGGGCATACGCTTGCAGCTCAAGTTTGGCCGCATCAAAAGAGAAATCGCCGGCCAGCTCCAACATCCGGAGCGATTGCAAGATAACGATCGCGTTGAATGTTACGCCCAACTTTATGAAGCAGGCCAAACCGTGCCGTTAGCGCAGATTGCTGCAATCGAGTTTGGCAATGCCGCGGTGCAATCTCAGCTTCGCCCTTTCACCAAAGGCAAAGCGCAGATACTCGGCGCTGCGCAGCTCTTCAAGCCCACCGCGCCTCCGTTTGAGACGGAAACGACGGCGCGCCAACTCCATCCGGGCCAGCGCATGTATACTCTCCGGCCGATTTTTGATCCGACGGTTACGATAGAAACCAAACCCCTCGTGCCCGTTGTGGAAAAGCACGAGGCTTTGCGACGCGAGATTCCGCCACGATATGTGAACCCGCTCCAATTCAAATACTCGCGCGAAGAAGTTCTCTATGATATGAAAACGGCACTCGGCTCTTTGCCGCCGGAAGCAAATGTAATGGCGCGCCGGTTTTTCATTTATCCGCTGCGCTTGCTGAAAACGTTGATCATCGTGCTGACCGACAGAAGTCAAATGAAGAAATGGCGCGCTATGCTCGCCGGGAAAAGTCTCGATGAGCAACTCTGGACGGTCACACCGCCACGCGGATTCGCGTATCATCCTGCTATTCGGGAATGGACGGAAGAAACACTCACACAAGCGCGATATGAGGTGACGCCCATGTTGATGGAATGGGAAATCTTTTGGCGGCGGCGAGGGCGGAGTTGAAAATTTAATTAAGAAAAAAGCAATTAATGACAAAATCATTAACGATAAAATAATCTTTGAAGTCCAACTATGCCATCCTACAACGTTCAGGTTATACCAAAAAGCAGTGTGCCCAATGGTCATATTCGCGAGCATTGCTCAGCACACCGGAGCCAGATTACCACCATTGGGCGAAATATAGGTCAGCAAGTTCGCATAGGAAGGTATGCACCAGACGGGGTAACGCTCCTGAATTTCGCGCTCTATACTGTAATCGCTGTGCATGATGAGGAGCCGGATGTTGTCTTTGTGGGCTTCAAAAATCCTGAATCCACGCACCACGATCTACGAGACCGCTTGGGACTGTCCAGTACCGATCCTTTCACGGGCAAGATTGATTCTCAGGTCCCGCATCCTACCTTCACGGATGCTGAGGCAGAGGCCAATAGCGAATTCGTCGAGCGCCTGACTGACAATGGCCGCCACAGAGGATTGATCGCCATTGCCCCGCACGGCGGCGAGATCGAGATACATACCGACGAGCAAGCGGAGCGCGTTGACAAGCGGCTTGCATCC
>JBOHQZ010000106.1:0-12212 GCA_050732275.1 bacterium | reverse complement strand
CGAATTAATGCGAATAAAAAACATTAGCGCTCATTGGCGGTGATTAGCGATTTAAAACGGAGTTAAAAACGGCTTGACGTCAAAACTCAAAATCTATTTTGCCGGGGCGATCAGTGCGGGAAGAGAGCGGCAACCGCTGTATGCGGAGATGGTGCATTTTCTCGAATCACTCGGGGCGGAGGTGCTTTCGGCGCACGTGGCGCGGGCTGATGTGTTGGAGCAGGAAGCCCAATTATCCGCGGCAGCCATTTTTCAGCGAGACATGGATTTTATTGAAAATTGTGCAGGCATGGTCGCCGAAGTGAGCCGGCCTTCGCTCGGAGTCGGTTATGAAATCGCCACAGCATTGACGTTGTGGCGGCCGACGCTTTGCCTTTGCGAGCAGGGCGTTTTTCTGTCACGCCTGCTGACGGGCAACTCGCATTCACAATTGCAAATTCGCTTTTACCAAAATACCGCAGAATGGCAAGCGGCCTTGCAGGAGTTCGTGCAACATCTGCAGCCAGAAAATGCTTTGCCTCTTCTGGCAATGACAAAATGATCGAAGCCAAAATACTTTTGAATTATTGAAAAGGATTTCTACAAAAATACTGCCGGTTCTTTTACGATTACTTGGAATCGGTGCGCTGGCAGGCTTTTGGGGCTGCGGCGCCAAGCCTTTGCCGCGTTACAACACACCGCCGGATGAGGCGCCCAGGCAACGCCTTTACCCGCTCTCAGCAGGCGCGGTCATCTCTTCCAAGCCGGCGCCCTCGGCTGATTTCGTGGAGGGCAAAATCCAAGTGCGCGTGCCGGCACGAAGCGACGAGGATTGGCCGGCGTTCGGCCGGCGCGTACTGCAGGATCCATTGCAGTGGCTGGAGGTGCAAAAACTGAATAATCGCCAGCGGCTGCGCGCCCTCAAAGAAATCAACATTCCGTTTGCCTTACTGAATAAAGAGCACCAACGCTTGGCGCTCGCCCAACTTTTTCCTAACGACGAATTGACGCCAACCGGTTGGCGCCACGTGGTGACGCACTCCGGAGAAACCGTTTGGCTGATTGCTGAAATTTTTACCGGCGACGGCAATAATTATCTCGCCATCCAAAAAGAAAACAATTTCACGCCGGAGAGCGTGTTGCGGCATGGGCAAACCGTTTTGCTCGCGCCGAATTTACTGCTCCCCAATTTGCGGCCAGCGAAATTACTTGTTGCCGCCACTGCGCCGCCTGATGCAGTGCCGTCGAATCAAACGGAGCCGATCAAGCCAGCGCCGGAATCGCCAAAGCAAGTCGCCGTCGCCAACGAGTCGCCTTCTTCCGAACCAGCGCCGCCTTCTACCGGGTCTCGCGTTGTTGCATCTGTCGCAAAACCCAAAAGCGCTGCCGGCACGCCGAGAGACCGGCAAACGGTTGCGGCCCTGTCGCATCCGGATTTGGTGTTTCAGCAGAATGCGCGCGGCGAGCGCGAGGCGGTGTATCGTTTGAAAAGAGGCGAGGCGCTCTACAGCGCGGTGGTGGTGCGCTTCACCGGGCGCATCGACGCGGACGAGGTGAACGACATTGCGCAAAAATTGCTGACGTATAACGATATTCGCGACGCCACGAAAATTGCCGATGGTACGCCGATTCGAATTCCGGTGCGTTTTCTTGATGAAGATATTTTACGGGGAAAAATTCCGCCGGCGCCGATAACAAGGCCGCGGCCGGAAAGGCGCAGCCGGCCGCGCAGCGATTTGCACGTGATTTTGGATGCCGGCCACGGCGGCAATGATCCCGGCACGATCGTGCGCGGCTGGGTCGAGGATGAAATCGCCTATGATCTAATGGTGCGGATCAAGCAGGGGCTGCAAAATCGTGGCGCCAAAGTTTATTCAACGGTGAGCGACAAACGCACCGGCGATGCGGTCAACGGCGGCAGCCTGCTGGCCAACAACCGCGACGAGTACGTCAAAGTCACGCCGGAGTATTTCATGGACGATAGCCGCATCGCGCTGAACCTGCGCATCTATCTCGTCGAAGATCTTTATCGCTGGTTGCTGCGCCGCCGCGTGCCGGCGGAAAATATCGTTTTTGTCAGCATTCATTTGGATCACTTGCATCCCGCCGTCGGCGGCGCCATGCTCTATTATCCAGGAGCGGAGGCGCGCTCCTCACAGTTTCGGGCGGCGGGGAGCATTTATCGGCAATACCGCGAGAGCCGTCTAGGAACGATTCAATTTCGCCGCAGCGAGAACGAAATCGCTGCGGCGTCCAGCCTGGCTTTTGCGCAGGATTTGATCCAGGCTTTCCGCGGCGCCAGCATTCCGGTACACGACTATCAACCCATCCGGCGCTACGTTTACCGGCGCGATACCAAATGGACGCCGGGGATCGTCCGCTACAGCCGCGTGCCGACTTCGATTTTGTTGGAGGCGGCGAATCTCTCGAACCGCGACGATCTTTCCCGTATCCGCTCGGCGAGTTTTCGCCAGCGCTTGGCGGAAACCGTGGTGAAAACGATTATGGCGCAGGAGTAAGTGCAGTAAGCAGTTTTCAGTAACCAGTTGTCAGTGGTAAATCGTCCAATGCATAAAACACCACAAACACGCCTGATTCTTCATCTCGACATGGACGCTTTTTACGCGGCGGTGGAGCAGCTCGATCATCCGGAGTATCGCGGCAAGCCGGTGGTGGTCGGCGCCGATCCTAAAGCCGGCAGAGGGCGCGGCGTGGTTTCCACCGCCAGCTATGAAGCACGAAAATATGGCATTCATTCTGCGATGCCGATCTCGCAAGCGTATCGCCGCTGTCCGCAGGCGATTTTCGTTTTTCCCCATTTCGAGCGTTACACGGTAATTTCGCGGCAGGTCATGAATATCCTGCGCGATCTTTCGCCGCAACTGGCGCAAATCAGCATCGACGAGGCGTTTATCGAGATCACGCAGACGGCGAATTTTCACGGCGGCGCAAAATCATTGGCACAAAAACTCAAGGCGCGCATTAAAAACGAAACCGGCCTGACCGCGTCGGTTGGCATCGCGCCAAACATGTTTATCGCCAAAGTGGCGTCGGATTTGCAAAAGCCGGATGGCTTGACGATCTGCGAAACAGGGCAGGAAAAAGCTTTTCTCGCGCCGCTGCCGATCAAAAAACTTTGGGGCGTGGGACCGAAAACCGAGGCGCATTTGCAAAAGCTGGGGTTCGTAACGATAGGCCAGCTCGCGCAATGCTCGCAAAAAATGCTGGCAGAAAGATTGGGAAAATGGGGGGCGCATTTGTGGGAACTCGCCAACGGCATCGACGACCGGCCGGTGGAAGATTGGGGGCCGCGCAAGTCGATCAGCCAGGAACACACGTATGATCAGGACGTCGCAGATCCGCAAATCGTCGAGCAGACCATTTGGCGAATCGCCGACGGCTTGAGCGCAGACATGCGGCGCTCGGATTTGAAAGGGCAGGTGCTCACTGTAAAAATCCGGCTCGAGGGTTTTGAAACATTCACGCGCCAGCGCAAGCTGCCGGAATTTACGAACGATGCGGAAACTTTGCGTCAAGTGGCTTTGGAGATTTTCCGCAAATTCGACCGGCAGGGAAAGAGGGTGCGGCTCATCGGCCTCGGCATGTCGCACCTGAATAACGTCGGCGGGGAGCAATTGAGCCTGTTTCAAAATGAAGGGCAAACGCGCCGCGATAAGGTGTCGATTCTTCTCGACACGCTTCGCGCCAAACACGGTGAGGAGGCGGCAATGCGCGCCAGCCTCCTCGGAACCGAGCTTGAAAAATTTACGAGCTTTTAATCGACCTCTTCTTCAACCAGCGCCTCTTCATACGAACGAGATCTTGCCGGCAAGCTGAAATGAGTTTGCAATTCGGAGGGAATGACTTCGGCGACGCTGATTTTTTGCTCCGCATAGTGATTATAGGCTTCGACCAATTCTTCCATTTTCCGGCGAAACGGAGCGACCCGGGCCGGCGCCGCACCATTTCTCAACTCCTGCCGCATCGCCACGATGGCGTCCCCAATTTGCTCGAAATAATAATTCTGCATGGATTGATTGATCAAACCCTTGACGGAAGCCGTTGCATCCATTTCCTTTTCAGGCGTGGCCCGGTAGTGAAAATTATTGAGATTTTTGATCAGTTGCGTTTCCACGCCAAGATAAATAAACCGGGACGACTGCCTTTTGTAATAATCGGTTTTCGCGGCGATACTCGTGAGCACATATTGCTCGATGACCATACGTTCGCCTGAAGCCATTCTACGATGCGAAGCGTAGCGCAAAGAATTGGCTTTTTTGTCATATTCGACCCGCACCATCAGATCGGCAAAGGCGAAATAGAATAATTCATTCATAAAAAAATCCTTTTTTTCAATGAAATCCGAAATTTTATCCATAGAAATACCTTCCACATTGCATCTTAGCGGAATGTCTCGGAGAAAATTGCCGATTCCGCTTCCTATTTGATCACTGATCTACTGCGGGTGCTGGCAGTGACCTGAAACGTCATCCCCATAAAGGAAAATCTGTGATTGACCGCATCCACTTTCTCCACCTTCCCTTCCGCTTTAATCTCATACTTCAGCTCAGGCTCTTCCTCCAGCTTGTCCGATTTATCGTCAACCTCTCCCGCCATAAAAATTCCGTCCTTCAGATAGGTGCCGCCGATTTCCAGAAACATACCGGTTTTCAGATCGGCAACACCGGCAAATTTTTTGTCGTCATCACTCTCGAACTTGGCGCCCTCGTCGATCTTAACGGGCAGCCGTAATATTTTGAGCCCATGGTTTTGCTGGTCAATTTCTCGAACGACTCCAGTGATGCTCCAATCATCATCGAGAAAATCACCGATGAGAATTCTTATCTCATTACAAGCAATTGAAGAATCATTCTGAACGATTCCTTTGACTTTTACCCATTGTCCCGGCTTGAGGGCTGCAATTATCTCGTCCGGCGTTATTCTTGTCTGGCCACGATCAGAGCCAGCGGCAAGCAAGGGCAAAGCAATCAACCCGGCAAAGAGGCGAATTCGTGCATTCATCATCAATCTTCTAAAATCTTGTTTTAACTATTCGGACACGCGGTCAATTCAGGCATTGCAGCAAAACACTTGTACAAGCAATAGTTGATAAGATGCATACTCTCTATATCAAAGATACGGAATCCATCAAAACGCGTTGTCATCATCAGGTCGAAAAAATGTAAATTCGAGGTAAATAAATTGGCTTCTATTTTGCATCAAATAAATATCCGGCACCCCGTACAGTCTTGATGTAACAGGGGTTCTCAGGGTCAGGCTCGATGTGCTTGCGTAGCCGCAGAATATAAGTATCTACCGTTCGGGTGGTGGGGTAAACGCTGTATCCCCAAATCTCATCCAACAGGCGATCACGGGTGATCAGTTCGCCGGGATGGTGAACAAAATATTCCAACAAGCGAAATTCGCGATTGGTCAAATCTTGCGGTTTGCCGTTCTTGCGAACCTCGCGGCGTTTAAAATCAATTTCCACCTCCGCGAATTCATACTTCTCCATTTTGGGCTCAGGTGGCGACATGGTTGCTGCCTCTTCCCGGCGCAAATGCGCTCTCACTCTCGCCAAAAGCTCGCGCAGGCTGAAAGGCTTGGTTACATAATCATCCGCCCCCAGCTCTAACCCCAAAACTTTGTCTTCCTCTTTGGTCTTGGCCGTGAGCATGATCACGGGCGTCATGATTTTCTCGTCGCGCAGACGTTTGCAAATTTCCAGGCCGCTCATTCCCGGCAGCATCAAATCGAGAATGAGCAGATCGGGACGGTGTTCCCTGGCTAGGCGCATGCCCTCCAGACCTGTGTACGCCGTCAGCGTTTCATAATGTTCGTTGTGTAGCGCATTTTCGAGCCCCAGGACGATGTTAGCGTCATCTTCGACGATCAGAACTTTCTTCATTGTTCCATCTCCGCTTGATGCACGACGCGGCCCGCCGGCTCGCGTTGTTCGTTCACCGGCGTTTGGTCGTGAAACTCTTCTTCAACAGGGATCGGCAGAGTGAAAATGAACGTTGAGCCTTTGCCAGGCTCACTCTGTATGCTGATGTCGCCGCCATGCGCTTGCACGATATGGCGCGCCAACGTCAATCCCAATCCCATTCCACCTTGCTTGTGCGAGCTCAAGCGTTGATCGACCCGATAGAAGTCATCGAAGACCTTCGCGACTTCTGTTGGATCGATGCCGATACCATGATCGGCCACTTCGACTTTGACCACGGGGCCGGCGCCGTATGCACGCACGCGGATTTCCTTCAGCTCATCGCTATATTTAACGGCATTGCTCAACAAATTCAACATCACTTGCAAGATCGCATCGGCATCCATCCTCAATTCGGGCAACTCGTCCGCGATTTCCAGCTCCAATAAAAACCCCTGCGCTTCGGCATGAGGGCGAAAGGATTCAACCGCCGCGCGCAGAATGGCCGCCGGATCTTCGTATTCGAACTGATACTGTTTGACGCCGCGCTCAATGTTGGAGTAATTCAAGACATTTTCGATCAGGCGGCCCAAACGATCACATTCGCGGCGAATGATACCGAGATATTGCGGCGCCTGCGCTTTGAGATCGCCGTGCGGTGAGGCCGCGTTTCCGTCTGTCAATTGCAATTCCAGCAGTTCCGCAAACATCTTGACTGAAGTCAAAGGCGTGCGCAGCTCGTGCGAGACGTTCGATACAAAATTCGATTTCATCTGCGAGAGATATGCCTGGCGCCGGGCATGGCGGATGAACAGGTAAGCGCCGAACAAAATGCTCGCCAGCAAAAGCAGAATCAACCACAGCCACAGCGTGGTGCGAAAATCAAGTTTTTGCGGCTCAGCCTGTTCGTCACCAAGGTAAATCGCCACCTGCCAGAAATCAAAGGGCGCCGCCAGGCTTTGTACGGCGATGTAGTTGCGGAGCGGTTTGGTTGCACCCAGAACATAATCGCCTTTTTCATTGAGAATCGCCAGTGTTACCCGCTCGCTGAACTTCAAGTTGGGAAGAATCCTGGGAAATAATTCCTGGGAGAGCTGTTGCAAGTCGATCTGCAAGCCAAGTAATCCGTTCACGTATATGTCATTGGGATCCGGCAAAGGAAAATAAGCCAACAAGTAGGGGCCGTTTTCAGCCTCGTCAGAAATATAAGAAAATTCCGCCTTGTGGCGTTTGCGTTTGATCACCATTTTTTCCAGATTTCTCTCCAACAGTTGCAAGAAATACCTCTGACTCAGGCGTTTTTTATCTTGCATTGCCAGCGAATCGAATTGGGCCTTGAAGCTGCCGGGATTGGATAGGCGAGGAGAGCTTAAGAGCCGCGGCGTCAGGCTGCGAATTTGCTCCAGAAAAAATGAGAACTGCAAGGCGTTGATGGCATCGCTGCGTTCCAATAAATCCTGATTCAGGCGCAGCAGCATCTCGATGGCTTCCTGGTCGCGTTCCAAATTTTCAAGACAAGCGGCGATTTGATACTGCGCCAGAAAGCGCAGATACATGCCGTTCAGATCGCGCTCGTCCGGATGCTTTATCAGCAAGCTCTGAAAAATAGCCAATGCCTTTTCCCATTCCACTTTTTTCATCAAAGCCCGGCCCACATAACTTTCAGCAATGGCCCACAATCTTGGATTCGACACCGTAGCTGGAATTTCGCGATAAGTGGCAATGGCACCATCCAGATCGTTGACGCGGTATTCCAGCTCCTCTCCACGCACCACCAGTTTATCGAACGCTTCATGCTCGAACACGTAGGATTTTTTTTCCAAAAATCCAGGTGCTGACCGTTCTTTGTCCAAACCGAGGCTTGGCGGGTAAACAACCTTCCCCGGAGCGGCGAGCAGAAAACCTGCGGCAATCAGTGGTTGATTGCGGATAAGCCGGTCAAATTCTTCGAGCGGAGGAATCGTTTTCCCGGCCTTGAGAATTTCTTCAATTTGGGAAATCCAGCGTTCATCGGCTTTCGCCAGCTCGTTATCAATCTCGCGGCCGACCAGTCGCGCAAATTGACGATAGGTCTCTTTCAAGCGCTCCTGGGAAAGCAGTTTTTCATTCTCAACAGCACGCCAACTGAAATAGGTGAGCAGGGCACTGGGAATGATGATCAAGGATAGAAAAACGAAGGCCAGGCGAATTTCGGTCCGTCTAGCCTTGATCTTTTTGGCAATGGCGGCGCGAGATTTCCACAGCCGGCCAGGAAATCTGTTCTCCGGACGAACTCCTGGCTGTTTCATGGAAGTGCTTTTCATAATATCATGAGCGCCGTATTCTTTTAAATATAACAGATTTTGCTCAAATTTGCAAGTGCCGTCATTTTCATCATTTCGTCAACAATATTGACAGCAAACCGCAATGGCGTTAACAATCATTTCTATTTGAAAAAGAAACTTTTCCGTGGAATGATCCGGACGTAAAAACCTGCTGGGCGTTGTGGAAAGATTGGCGCTTCAGCTTGGAGGATCGTTTTTTCATCACCAAACGTCACGCGAATTGGTGGCAGCCGCACTTCATTTCAGCTTATGAGGAGGTGATTCTGCAACCACACAGAATCGAGCAGCAATTGCAGCAGGCGTTCGGCTTGAGCCTGCGCCCCCAGATTGGATCATGGAGTAGGCTCAAACAAAATTATGGTTTGCTTTCAGCGTTGGTCTTGGCCCCAGCCTCTTTCAAAATTAGATCGACCGGCAAATTCGACTGTATTTGCAGCTCCCACACATCGTGGAACTTGCTGTTAAGCCGGGCATCGCCGCCATAAATGATCAAACGCTGGCTTTGTGGGTCGTAGACCGCTTGCTGGTCGATCCGCGGCTGCGGGCCGGGTGTGATGTTGATCCATACATCATAGTCAAGGTCAAACGCCCACACGTCATTCAAATATCCTTCCTCGCCGAACCCGCCGAAAATGATAAACCAATTTTGGGCAGCGTCATAAGCCCCAACAGCATGCCGTCTTTTGGGCGGATGTGACTTCTTGGTTTTGATTTGCTTCCAAAAGCCCATTGTATCCCCGCTGTCAAGCGGGGCAAAATGGAACGCCCACGTATCGTCGAAATACTTTTTTTCCCATTTGTCCCATCCCCCATAAACGATCATGCGATTCTTTTTGCTGTCATAGACCGCCACGTGATCTGATCGCCCCAGGGGATGTTTATCTTCGACGGTTAAATTGCGCCATTTTTCAAAGGAAGGAGAAGTAGGATCGAGATCGAGCGCCCAGATTTCGTAAATATTGATGTCATCATTATCACGGCTTTTATTGCGGCCGCCGAAAACAACCATGCGCTTGCCATGGCTGTCAAAAAGAGCGGTATGATCCTCCCGTGCCGGCGCTGTCGAGTCGGTTATGTTCCGCCAGCGCTGCGTTTTTAAATCGAGCGCCCAGGTTTTGTTTGTCGTCAAGCCATCTTCCCCGCCATGCAAAATCATGCGGTAACTCATCGGATCGTAAATCACCACATGATCCTCGCTGGTTGGAGGACTTTCGCCATCGATCTCGATTTTTTGCCATAGATTTTTGGCCAAGTCGAGCGACCAGACTTCACTGACGACCTTGTTTTCGTCGGTTTTTCCGCCGAAAAGGACGATACGACGCTGAACGGGATCGTAGATCAACCCGCAATCTTCACCGGCGGCGGGAAAAGCCGAGGTGTGGCTGAGGCTCGGCGTGCGGTCAACCCATTGACTCATGATATTGCCGGTGACGCCATTGTGCGCTTCCACCACCGGTGTTGATTCCACGCTGCTCGGCGGCGCTGTTTTTTTGGCGCTTCCGGCACAGCCGGCGCTGAGGCCGATGAGTAACATCACGCCAAGGTACGTGGCGATTAGCTGCAAAATTGTTTTCACCGGGCAAATCGCCTTGTTACCAGCGAGAGAAAGTCGTTCCGACACAATGCTCGTTTTCATTTTGAGAAGCCTCCGAACTTCGTAAACAGCGCATGACCTACTCAAACCGTAATGCTGCAATCGGATTCATTTTCGCTGCCTGGCGCGCCGGATAAATTCCGAAGACAATGCCGATCAGCGCAGAGATGCCGAAGGAAACAACAACACAGAGAAGCGAAATCACGGTGTCCCAGCCGGCAAACAGGTTGATGCCCTTGGCCATGATGGCGCCCACAATCACTCCGATCATGCCGCCGGTGGCGCTGACTAAAACCGTCTCGTTGAGAAATTGGATGAGAATGTCCCACTCGGTAGCGCCGAGGGCGCGCCGGACGCCGATTTCTCTGGTGCGCTCGGTAACGCTGGCCAGCATGATATTCATAATGCCGATGCCGCCGACCAGCAATGAAATCGCGGCGATCGAGCCCATGACGATGTTGAAGACCCGCTGCGTTTTCTGGCTCTGGGCCAAAAGCTCAGCGGGAATGATGATTTCGTAGTCATTCACCCCATTATGGGTTCGATTGAGGATTCGCTTTACAATTGCAGAAGTCGGCACCACCTGATTTTCATCCCTGACCTGAATGGCGATCTCCTCCACCAAGTCGGGGCGATCGCCATCCGTAAAACGTTTCAGCGCCGTGGTGATGGGGATGTAGACATCCTTGTTGATATTGCGCAATTTGATGATCGAAGCCTTGCCTTCTTTCATCGTTTTGGATTCCATCACGCCCACTACGGTAAACCAGCCATCGCTGATTTTTATCCGCTGGCCGATCGGGTTGCGGTACCCAAAAAGCTCGCTGCGAATCTCAGCGCCGATGACACACACGCGCTTGGCCTCTTGCACGTCCAGCGTCGTGATGAAGCGGCCTTCACGGGGATGGAAATTGGTCACCCACTCGTAGCTCGCATCCGTCCCAACCACGCGGCCGTTCGATTCTTTATTGCCCCGCATGACTTCGACCTCGACGAATTTCAACGGCGTCACCCCGGTGACGTTGGGCAAATTCGTGCGGATCAATTGGCCGTCGAAATAACTCAATCCGTTGGAAGCTTTTTTATCCGCCTCCTCCGCCTGTTCTCCGGTCAGCTTCAAATGATTGACCCGGATGTTGTTGGTTCCCAAAAGTTTTATCTGCTCGATGGCCTCGCGTTTGGCGCCTTCACCGATGGAAAGCATCGAAACGACGGCGGCCACGCCGAAAATAACGCCCAGCGTCGTCAACAGCGAACGCAGCTTGTGAACTGCAATGCTCTTGACCCCGATGCGTAAGCTTTCAGAATATTCCATAAATTTGAGATCATGATTAGTTATGCTCTTACTCTTACTCCTACTCTTACTCGCTTTTAAAAGTATCAAAAGCTGATAAGAGTACGAGTAGGAGTAGGAGCAGTACGAGCAAGTTGGTTGTCGATTTTCCTACGCTTGTGGCAATTCTTGAAACAACTCCACCAATTGCTGCGTCTGATCGCCAACCAGCTCGCGCCGAATCTTGCCGTCTTGCATATAAATCACGCGCCGGGCCCATTTGACTTTGGAAAGCTCGTGCGTGACGAGAACGATGGTCGTGCCCTTCTTGTTCAAATCATCCAGAATTTCCATGATCTCGGTGCCGGTTTTGGTATCGAGATTGCCGGTCGGTTCGTCGGCTAAAATAATATCGGGCTTGGTGACCAGAGCGCGCGCAATAGCGGCGCGCTGATTTTCGCCGCCGGAAAGCTCGTTGGGACGGTGGGTGCTGCGATGGCCCAATCGCACCGCCTGCAGCATTTCCATACACAGTTGCTGGCGTTGCGAGCGCTCCATTCCCATGTAGAGCAGCGGCACTTCGACGTTCTCCAAAATATTGAGCTGGGAAATGAGATTGAAGGTTTGGAAAACGAATCCAACCTTGCGGTTGCGCAGCCGCGAAAGCTCATGATCTTGCAGACCTTCGACTGCGGTTCCATCCAGCCAATACCGGCCGGAACTCGGACGATCCAGGCAGCCGAGCAGATGCATCAGCGTCGATTTTCCGGAGCCGGAAGGTCCGATGATCGCCACGAATTCTCCGCGCTCGACGTTGAGCGAAACGCCCCGCAGCGCCTGCACCTCGGTCGCGCCCATCATGTAAGTTCTGGCCAAATCTTTTATTTCAACGAGCATCTTGAATCTCCAATGACAATTCAAATGGAAGGTGGGCGGTCGAGCAAAAGTTCTTCGCCTTCCTGCAAGCCTTCTTTGATCACCGCCACGCGGTCGTTGCTCTCCTCGATCACAATAGGACGAGCTTCAATGCTGCCGCTTTTCTTCACATAAGCAATCGTGCGATCTTGTTCATCCACAAAAACAGCTTCAAGCGGAATGGAAAGCGCGTTCGCATGC
>JBOHQZ010000105.1:0-12228 GCA_050732275.1 bacterium | reverse complement strand
GTCCTGGAAAGAGTCGAAAGCTTGGAGCAATTGCGCCTGCTCGATCGCGGCGTGAAAATTCATGTGGCGGTGACGGAGTATGAGGCGAGAGGGGTGGATACGGAGGAGGATTTGGAGGCGTTGAAGCATATATAAATAATCGAACTTCCAAAAAGGAAAAGTAGCATGGGCATTGGTCTTTTCTTATACTCTAAAAATTCACCGAAGACAAAAAATATTGAAAAAATTATATTCCCTTTAGGCTTTAAACCTGTTGATGAACCTTCTGGGCGTTGGTACTGGTGGTTTAAAACCGACAATTACGAGTCGATCAGAGGTTGTCATCTAGATGTAATGCGAGTTAATGATAATCAAGATTATCCCAAAGGAACGAAAACCGTATTCTCCTCACATACTAGCGCTTGCAGAAGTTATGAAGATCTTGAAATACAAAATAGAGTTTTGAGAGAACTGAGGAACAGTTTTGGTGGCTCAATATATGATCCACAAGAAGATAGGTATGGATATATCAAGAACGATATTCCTAAATTATCACCTGCGGAAAAGCGATGTGGACTCGTTTATTCTCATTTTGAGGATAACTTAGGGCGTGCAATGATAGCAACTTCAGATCTTGACCGACGATATATTGAATTGAGAAATCTTGGCAACAAAGATGTCGAGCTCACCTATGACAAAAACATGATTACGAACAATTTTATTGTTGTATTTTTAGTGAGCGTATTTGAGAGCTTTTTAAAGGATTTGTTCATAGCTTATCTTGAAATGGATCGAGAAATACAAAATAGAATATTTGAAAAGAAATCAAAAATTGAGTACATAACTCTTAAGGAATTGTTGGAAAACAAAAAGACCCTAGCAGAGATAGAAGCAGATTCATATACATTCCAGAATCTGCATTCTGCTAATTTAGCCTACAGCAATTACTGTGGAATTAATCTATTTCAAATTTGGAATAAAAAGAAAAAAATTGGAAAAAGGTTTTTTAATATTTTGAAATTGCTTGAAAAGTTATTGCATTAAGACATCGTATTGTCGATTTGTAAAAGGTATAAACTGTGGATATCCGACCCACTAAAACCGAAGACGACTATCAAATGGCACTCGAAGAAATCGAACGTCTGTTTGACGCCGTTCCCGACGCACCGGAAGGTGATCGTCTCGAAGTGCTGACAACACTGGTTGAAGCCTACGAAGAACAGCGTCAGCCCATTCCTTTTCCCGATCCGATTGAAGCCATCAACTATCATCTTGAAGGCCGTGGTTTGTCTGATCGTGATTTTGAGTCGTACATCGGGAATTCTGCTCTCGTGACTGAAATCTTAAGTCGAATACGCCCTTTGTCAATTGACATGATACGTCGTTTACATAGCGGGCTTGGCATTTCGGCAGATATTCTCATTCAGCCTTATTTGCTTGTCAAAGCAGTTGCGTAAATATGAGGCAATAAAACGTGAAAAATATTTAGAAGGTGAATGATGAAGCCCCAAGAATTTGATCTCGAAGAACAAGAATTGTTGGAATCTTACGAACGAGATGAGTGGAAGCACATTGCTAATTTGCAAGAAGAGCTACAACATTATCAGGCTTACGCGGCTGCCACAATCAGAAGAAACCGTCTCGTGAGTATTAACCTTTCACCGGAAGATTTTGAAGAGATTCAGCAGAAGGCGATGGAGAAGGGTATTTCGTATCAAGCGCTGCTTTCAAATATCGTGCATCAGTTTGCAGCAGGCCGTCTTGTTGAACAAAGATAAGCAGAAATTGGGCTTCGAATAAAATACCATGAGCACCATCGTCGTGGAGAAAGAAATTAGCCTCGAACCGACGGCCATTCGCGCTTGGGCCGAGGGCAGAACGATTTTCATTGAATTAACCGACGGCCGTCTGATTGGTTTTCCGGCAAATCGTTTTCGCCTTCTGAAAAATGCTACCGACGAGCAATTGCAAGAAGTGACGCTGCGTCTGGATGGTTATGCTTTGCGGTGGGAGAATTTAGATGAAGACATTACAGTGCCCGGTATCGTCGCCGGCAATTTTCAATTGCCATACGAAGAAACAGAGGCGTTACAAGAAGAAGGCATATCGGCGTAGATAAGAACATTGAAAATTGTCAATTGTAAATTTGCAATTGACAATTGACAATGCTTTTGCTAAGTGTAATTTGAGAAGGAACCCAACTTGTCCCCCAACTCTAAAACTAAATTCATCTTCGTGACCGGCGGCGTGGTGTCGTCGCTGGGCAAAGGCATTGCCTCGGCCTCGATCGGCGTGTTGCTCAAAGCCCGCGGCCTCAAAGTCACCATGCTCAAATTCGATCCCTACATCAACGTCGATCCCGGCACGTTGAGTCCGTATCAGCATGGTGAAGTCTTCGTCACCGAAGACGGCGCGGAAACCGATCTCGATCTCGGCCACTACGAGCGCTTCATCGACGTCAACATGTCGAAGCGGAACAACACCACCACCGGCCAGATTTACTACACCGTTATCACCAAAGAGCGCCGCGGCGATTATCTCGGCAAAACCGTGCAGGTCATTCCGCACATCACTGACGAGATCAAAAGCCGCATTCTCGACGCCGTGCATAAAAATGGCGATGATTACGACGTAGTGATCACCGAAGTCGGCGGCACCGTCGGCGACATCGAGAGCCTGCCCTTTCTCGAAGCCATTCGCCAGTTTTGTCTCGAGTCAGGATGGCAAAATTACGTCAACATTCATCTCACCCTCGTTCCATACATTCGCGCTTCCGGTGAGCTGAAAACCAAGCCAACCCAGCATTCCGTCATGAAATTGCGCGAAATCGGCATTCAACCGGATATTCTTCTCTGCCGTGCCGAGGAACTTCTTGGCAAAGAATTGCGCGAGAAAATCGGGCTGTTTTGCAACGTTCCGACCGCGTGCGTCATCGAAGCGCCGGATGTTGAAACCATTTATGAAATCCCGCTGATTTTTGAAGAAGGCGGACTCGGCAATTTGCTGGTAGAACGGCTCGGCTTGCGGAACCCATCGCATCATTTGTCAGCAGTGGCTTCCAAGCCGGCGCAGCTTGATGACTGGCGCAATTTGGCGGCGCATATCAAGAACCCGCGGCACGCAGTTGATATCGCCATCTGCGGCAAATATGTCGGCTTGAAAGATTCCTACAAAAGTATCGTCGAAGCTTTTATTCACGCCGGCGTCGCCAATGATGCCAAAGTGCATTTGCACTGGGTGGACTCGGAAGACATCGAGAAAAACGGCATTCCCGAGAAGCTCAAACAAGTACACGGCTTGTTGGTTTGCCCCGGCTTCGGCAGCCGCGGCGTCGAAGGCAAGATCAGTGCGATTCGCTACGCGCGTGAGCATGGCCTGCCGTTTTTGGGCATTTGTTTGGGATTGCAATGCGCCGTCATCGAGTTCGCGCGCCACGTTTGCCATTTGTCCAAAGCCAGCAGTACGGAGTTTGACGAGCAAACGCCGGATCCGGTTATCGACAGGATGGAAACGCAAGTCAATGTTCAGCAAATGGGCGGCACCATGCGCCTCGGCGGTTACAAATGCCAGATCAAAACCGGAACGCACACGCACCAAGCTTATGGCAAAGAAACGATCGTCGAGCGCCATCGCCACCGCTGGGAAGTGAACAATCGCTACGTTGCGCAGTTGGAAAGAAACGGCTTGATCATCAGCGGCCACAATCCAGAAACCGGCCTCGTCGAAATCATGGAATTACAAAATCATCCGTGGTTCGTCGGCGTACAATTTCATCCGGAGTTGAAATCGCGCGCGCTGCGAGCGCATCCCCTGTTCCGCGAGTTCGTGCGCGCGGCGCTGAAGTTTGCCGAGAAGAGATAATTTTAATTTAATTTTTACGATTGTAAGAATTATGACCCGTGTTGTTGAAATCGGCTCCCTCAAAATCGGCGGCGGCAATCCGCTCGCGCTCGTTTGTGGCCCCTGCGTCATTGAAGACGAGAAAACCATGATGGCTGCGGCGGAGGGCATTTTGAAGATAACCGAAAAACTTCAAATCCCGCTCATTTTCAAATCGTCTTATTTAAAAGACAACCGTTCCTCTGAAAAAAGTTATCAAGGCCCCGGTGCGAAAGCGGGATTGGAGATGCTGCGACGAATCAAAGAAAAATTTGGCATTCCCGTGCTCTCCGATATTCACGACATGCACGATGCCGAAGCCTGCGCCGAGGTGCTCGACGTGATTCAGATCCCGGCGTATTTGTGCATGCAAACCACGCTCACACTCGCTGTCGCCAAAACCGGCAGAGTTGTCAATGTCAAAAAGGGCCAATTTCTCGATCCGGAAGATATGAAGAACGTCATCAAAAAAATCGAGAATACCGGCAATAAAAAAATCATTCTCACCGAGCGCGGCGCGTGTTTTGGCTATCACAATCTGGTGGTTGATATGCGCTCGCTGGTCACCATGCGCGAGCTGGGTTATCCCGTGATGTTCGATCCCACGCACTCGATTCGCGTGTACGGCTTGCCCTCTTCCGACCCGCGCGGCGGTACGCCGCAGTTTGTTCCGGCTTTGACTCGCGCTGGAATTGCGACTGGTGTTGATATGCTCTTCATCGAGTCGCATCCTGATCCCTCTAAAGCTCTCTGCGACGCTGCGAGCCAGTGGCCATTGACGAGGCTTGAAGAGTTGTTGACGCAGGCGCTGGAGGTGGATCGCGTTGTAAGAAAATATGTTGAATTGTAATTTTATTTCACTAAACGGGGCATTCGCATGAGCCAAGAAACTTCAGCAAAACCGGATTCAACCGCCAAGCCGTATCCCGAGGCAGAGTCCTCTTCTGAACAAATCGGTAAAGTTGCCGAAGCCGTGGCAACTTATGCAGTGCGTTCTGAACCAAGATGGAAAGCGCCATCGCAAAAGATTGCTGGGCTAGCAGCAAATGACGAAGTTTGGACTTTCGTGAAAGCCAACGACCTTCTTCCGCATTTAGAAACGGCAATTCAGCTTGTGCGAAAAACCTTTTTGGATGTGCATGAAATGTGGCTATCGTATGAGCCTGATCCTGAGATTCCCAAGTTTAATTCGATAGGAATTTGGGTGAAGGCTCGCGGTACAGTTGAAGTATTATTTGAGCAAGAGAAAAAGTATATACGAGCTTTTAACGAAGTCGTCCCCTCTGAGCATTGCCACCAAATTAGTTTACTTTTGGGGTTAGCCTGATGGATGCCAACGACTACTTTGATCTTGCACGTAAATTGGCGCAAATGCGCACCGAGGCGGCTAGACGTTCAGCTATCAGCCGTGGATATTATGCTGCGTTTCATGTTGCAAAAAGTTTAGTTGAAAGGCTTGGATTTAATTTTCCAAAAGATGCAGCAGCGCATGATAAGCTTTATTTTATGTTGCATAACACTGGAATCAAATCGGCACAAGATGCAGCGACGCAATTGTCTGATTTGCGCAAACGACGCAATCTGGCTGATTATGATTTCAAGGAGAAAAGTATGCAAACTTATCAAGATTGTCAATATGACCTCGTTCGGGTTGCGGGCGTTATTAATTTCTGTGAGAATTATTCGTCCGAGCCATTACGATCTGAACTGAAGAAAGGCTTGTCTGAGTACGTAAAAAAAACTGGCTCATAACCGTGTCCGCAATCCTCAACAAAGCCCGCGAAGTCATCCGCATCGAAGCCGAAGCGGTGGCGGCATTGGCAAATCGCCTCGACGCCAGTTTCGAGCGCGCGGTGGATTTGCTCTTCAATTGCAATGGCCGCGTCATCGTCTGCGGCATTGGTAAGAGCGGGATTATCGCGCAGAAGATTGCGGCGACGCTTTCGAGCACGGGCACGGCGGCGATTTTTCTGCACGCTGCCGAAGCGGCGCACGGCGATCTCGGCATGGTCATGCCCGGCGACGTGGTGATTTGCATTTCCAAAAGCGGCAGCACAGAAGAGTTTTACACACTCGTTCCCATTTTAAAAAAATTGGAAACACCGATCATTGCGATGACCGGCAATCAGCATTCGCCTTTGGCCGAGCGATCTGATGTCGTGCTCGACATCAGCGTCGAAAAAGAAGCGTGCCCTCATGATTTGGCGCCGACAGCGAGCACGACCGCTGCCCTGGCGATGGGCGATGCGTTGGCGGTGGCGTTGGTGGAAAAACGTCATTTCAGCCGTGAAGACTTTGCCTTGCGCCATCCCGCTGGCGTGCTCGGCAAAAAGCTGTTCTTGCGTATCGATGACGTGATGTATGCCGGCAATAAAATCGCAACGATCGGCGAAAACGCAACCATTGATGAAGTCATCGTTGAAATCACGCGTAAGCGTTTTGGCGGCACTTGTGTTCTTTCTGATGATGGCAAGCTTGCTGGTATTATTACCGATGGCGATCTGCGCCGCCTGCTCAAAGACCGCCGCGCTCTTGATGGGCTCGTGGCCCGCGACATCATGACGCGTGAGCCGAAGACGATTCATCTCGGCACGCTCGCCGCACAAACGCTCGAAATTATGGAAGAGCACGACATCATGCAGATGGTCATCGTCGACGCGGAGCATCGTCCCAAAGGCATGGTGCATTTGCACGATTTGTTGAAGGCGGGAATAAAATGAATAGATTAAGCTTCACAGAAAAAAATTAGGACACGGCAAAAGAATTTGCGCAGAAATTGCATTCCAATTCTGTGAGAGTTCAAATTCTGTGAGCCTTTTTTCTCATTGGATTTTGCATGTCAAATAAGCCGCTGCGCAAGCGTATCAAAAATTGGCTCATCTATCAGTTCATTCGCGGTTTGATTTGGACGGTACGCCGCCTGCCGCGATCGCTGGCTTTATGGCTCTTTCGCAATCTCGGGCTTTTAGCCTTCAGACTCGTCCGCGATGCGCGCGAGAAAACGATTCGGCATTTGCGCATCGCTTTTGGCGACCAGCGGCGTGATGAAGAAATCCGCCAACTGGCGCGGCAAGTTTTTCGCCAGCTCGGGATGAATGCCGCCGAGGCCATGCGTATTCCCAATCTCATTGCCGCTGGTTTGCAGAAACACGTTCGTTTCATCGGCAAAGAACATCTTGATCGCGTCTATCAGCGAGGCAAAGGCGTTATTTGTCTGACGGGGCACATTGGCTGTTGGGAGCTGTTTGGCGCTTTTATCGCCTCGCACTATCCGCTCAAAGTTGTCGGCGCCGCGCTATATGATCCACGCTTGGATGCAATACTTTTGGCGGAACGCGAGAAGGCCGGCTATCAGAGTTTGCCTCGTGATACCAGCGGCACCAGGCAGATTCTCCGCTGGTTGAAGCAAGGCGGTTTGCTTGGCATTCTGATCGACCAAGATACGCGGGTGGATGGAGAATTTGTCGACTTCTTTGGCCGGCCAGCATATACGCCGGCTGGCCCGGTGGTGATCGCCGACCGAACCGGCGCTGCTCTGGTGGCGATGGCGATTTATATGAACGACGACGGCACGCACACCGTTGAGGTTCGGCCGGAGATTGAATTACAAAATACCGGCGACGCGAACACCGATCGTCTCGTCAATGTCGCTCGATGCTCAAAAGCTGTCGAGGCTTTTATTCGCGAGCATCCGGCGCAATGGGTGTGGATGCACGAACGTTGGAAAACGAAGGCGCCGAGTGAAGCTTCGGCTTCGATTTGACAGTAATTTTATTTAATGAAATCCGTTAAATTCTCTTCACAAATGATGCTCGTATTCAAAAAAATCTTATATTTCGGATTGGCTATTTTGCTGATTGGATGCCGCTCGCAGCAGCAAGAGTCAGTTGCGCCGCCGAATTATGACGGCCCTGATCAGGAAGGCTGGAACAGCCGCATCACCGTGACCAGCAACGGCCGTGTTGCCGCAGTTCTGCAATATTCGCACATGGAGAAATATTCGAAGCGTCGTGAGGTGAAATTCGACGGCGGCATTGTGGTGGATTTTTACAATACCAAAGGCCAGCACACCTCAAATCTGGTGGCGGAGCGCGGCCTGCTTCACGAAGAAACCAATGACGTGGAAGCAATGGGCAATGTGGTGGCAGTCTCGGATAGCGGCGTTACTTTGCTCACCGAGCGGCTGCGATGGGACAATGCCCGGCAAAAAATTGTTTCCAATGTTTTCGTGACGATTGTCAGGACGGAGAACGACACGCTCTATGGGCATGGGTTTCAATCGGATCAAAATTTAAAAAACTGGTCGATTCTCAAGCCTTCGGGCGTGACGCAAAAGAAGGTCGATATCACCGGCGAACGCGAAGGCCAACGTGCTGCAGCGCCATCGCCGGCGCCTGATTCGTCGGCATCGCCGGTAAAGGATGAAAAGCAAGAATGAACGTTCGTCGTTGCGCCTTCAGGCGCCGGACTTGCAACGATTTGTAGTCGCTAAAAGTGAAATTCGGTGCAAAAAAGTAAAAAATTTCCCTGCAAAATCGATGGTCATGAAAATATTGCGCGTCAGCTTGTTGTTGCTCTTGGCCGCTGGCTCTTTGCTGGCGCAGAGCGTTACGGACGGAAAACTGCGATTGATCCATGCCGACTCGCTGGTGAGCTTTGAAGTGAACGGGCAGGGCATTCACGAGTTGATCGGCAACGTCGAGTTTGCGCAGGATAGCGCGCAGATGTTTTGCGATAAAGCGCGCCAGATTCCGGCGGATAACTTGACGATCTTTTCCGGCAACGTGAAAATTCTCGAGGGCAAAAGATGGTTGCGCGCCAATCAGGTTTTCTTTTTTGAAAAGCGCCAGGAGCAACAGGCGGTTGGCAACGTCGTGCTCGGCGAAGGACCAGGCGAGTTGCGCGCCAAGCGGGTCACCTATTTTCAAAATGACCGGATGGCGATTGCCGATGGCGACGTGGTGCTGACGAACCGCGAGCGGCGATTGGAACTCACCTGCGGCTATCTAAAATATCTCCGCGACACCGAGTATGCCGATGCTACGCTCGATCCGGTGCTTGTCGAGCACGATTCGTTGAACGTCGAAACCTTGCGGATCACCGGCGAGCAGATTGAGCTTTTTGAAGGCGGCAAGCGCGCGAAAGTTTCCAAACAGGTGAAGATGACGCGAAGCAACACCCGCGCTGAATGCGGCGAAGCCGAGTATTTTCGCGACGACGAGCGGTTGGAACTGCGCATCGATCCGGTGACCTGGCAGGAGGGTGACAAGCTCACCGGCGAACGCATCGATCTTTTTCTCGACGATCAGAAGTTGAAGCGCGCGCACGTCATCAACAAGGCCGAGGTGACTTCGGAAATTGACACGCTAAAAATCGGCAAGCGCATCAACACGCTTTCCGGCCAGGAGATCACGATGCTGTTGAAGGATGAAAAAGTCGAAAAGGTCATCGTTGAAGGGACGGCGACGAGCGAGTATCACGTCATCGAAGAAGGCGAGGAAAAAGGCAAAGTGCGCGCGCAAGGCGACAAGATCACGCTCTTCGTAGAGAACCAAAATTTGAAGCGGGTGATCATTGAGAGCGATCCCGGCAGCTCGACGGGGCGGTTTCTGCCGATGGGGGTGGCGGAGGGAAGTTCGAGCAAATAATTGGTAGTCTCAAGAATCGTAACTATTCAGCTATCCTCGCGCTTGTCATCTGGATGAATCCTTTTTAGCACGAGCACAGTGCGCGAAATGAAAAAAGATTACCACGAAAATAGATCGGAGTGCAATGCTTTAGCATTGCAATGGTGAACTGTTGCACTCCAATTTTCATTATTCGTGGGTGCCGCGCACGGCATGGACATTCCTACGGACTGGCAACTTTGTTGGGCACTTGAAGAGTTGTCAAGAATCTTAAGGCAATTTTTATGCAAGATCAATTTGATGAGTTTATAAAGGTTCTCAAAGCTTTCGAGGAACATGAAGTAGACTATGTTCTTATCGGTGGGGTCGCAGTTATACTTCATGGCATGCAAAGGTTGACACTCGATATAGACGTTTTTGTAAAGATCGTCCCAGAAAATATTGACAAATTAAGAAAGGCGCTGCACACACTTTTTGATGACATTTCCATCGAAGAAATTACTCCCAATGAGTTAAATGAATATTCGGTCATTCGCTACGGAACCCCAAGTGGTTTTTATATTGACATCATGGCGCGGTTAGGCGAAGTGGCAAAGTATGATAATTTGGAATATGAGATCATCGATTATGAAGGCGTAAAAATCAAGATTGCGACACCCGAAACTTTGTATATGCTCAAGAGGAATACACTTCGCGATAAAGACAAAATTGATGCGCTATTTTTGCAAAGGCTTATCGAAGCGAAGAAATCAAGCCCAAATGATTGAGGAAATGTTATGCCGGTTTATAAATACAAGACCTTTGAAGAGGCTGATAAAGCCTTGTGGAATTTTAATCCCGACGAGGCGTATTTCAAGCAAGTCGCGGAACTTTGGCGGTTTGCCAATAAACTGAGCCCCATCACTTATCCCAAAGGGATTTTCAAGTTCCGGACTATTGAGGAAGCAAACCGGCACAGATACGAATTTGAACTTGCTCACGCAAAAAGAATACAAACAACAAAGAAAAAGAATTGATACAGCAAAGTATTTTCGCTCGCCGAATTTTAAGGCTTGCATTTTTGGAAAGAATCGCTGATATTTATAAATGCAGTTGCAAAGTATAGAGGCGCGCCCCGCTGAAGCTAAGGCGAAGCTGCCGCGCGAGGAAAATATTTCGGCAGCGGCCAACGGTTCATTGCGTTCCGAAGCTTTGGTGAAAACTTACAGCAAGCGCACCGTTGTCAATCGCGTTTCCATCGAAGTGCGGCAAGGGGAGATCGTCGGGCTGCTCGGACCGAATGGCGCCGGCAAGACCACGACGTTCTACATGATCACCGGCATGATTCGCCCGACGGATGGCCGCATTTTTTTGGGCGAAGTCGACATCACGAATCTGCCGATGTATCGCCGCGCGCGGCTCGGCGTCGGTTATCTTTCGCAGGAGCCGAGCATCTTTCGCCGGCTCACGGTCGAGCAAAATATTCTGGCGATTCTGGAAACCTTGCCGATTTCTTCGGCGGAACGGCGGCGGCGTTTGGCGGCGCTGTTGGAAGAATTGAATATTTCGCATCTGGCAAAAAATAATGCGTTCACGCTTTCCGGCGGCGAGCGCCGCCGCGTCGAGATCACCCGCGCGCTGGTGACGAAGCCGAAATTCATTTTGCTCGACGAGCCATTTGCCGGCGTCGATCCGATTGCGGTGGAAGACATTCAAGAGATCGTCAAGGGTTTGAAAGAAAAGGGCATCGGCGTTTTGATCACCGACCACAACGTCCACGAAACGCTCTCGATTACGGAACGAGCGTATTTGCTCTATGATGGCACGGTGCTGAAGTCTGGCACCGCCGAATTTCTCGCCAACGACCCGGAGGCGCGCAAGCTGTATTTAGGAGATAAATTTCGTCTGGATCGCTGAACAAGAGGATATCGAATCATGGTGAATATCAGCCAACGACTCAGCCAAACGCTCAAGCAATCGCCGCAGCAGGTGTTGCTCTCTTCTTTGCTCCAATTGCCGGTTCTCATGCTGGAGCAAAAAATCAGGATGGAGATGGAGATCAATCCGTTGCTGGAGCAGGTTGACGAGATGGATATGGAGCAGGAGCAGCTCGAAGAAGAAGACCAGGAAATGGAGGTCGAGCTGAAAGAAGAAGACAAAAACGGCGAACTCAAAGAGAAGGAAGAGGAAGAAGCCGAACAGGTCGAGAAGGACGAGATCGATTGGGAGGCCATTGTCGGTGACGAAGAAAGCTACGAGTATCGGGCGCCGCGCGACGACAGCGAAGAGCGCTTCGAGCGCCCGGAAGTGTCGCAGGTCACGCTGCAGGAAAATCTGCTCAACCAACTGCACATGCAGAAGCTGGACGAGCAGCAAGTGATGATCGGCGAGTACATCATTTGGAACATCAACGAAGACGGTTATCTCTCGTGCTCCGTCGAGGTGATTGCGCAAAATCTCGGCGTCACCATCGAAGAGGTGGAAAAAGTTTTAAAGATCGTCCAGCATTTCGAGCCGGTGGGGATCGCCGCGCGTACTTTGCAGGAGTGCCTGCTCATTCAGCTCGAGGAAAGGGAGCCGCGCCACGAGCTGGCGATTCAGATCATCCGGGACGACTTTGACGATTTTATCAACAAACGTTACGAGAAAATCACCAAGAAATTGAATATCACGCTCGAGCAAATCAAAGCAGCGAATGACGAGATCATGCATCTCAATCCCAAACCCGGCGAGGGATATTTTTCCTATCATGAGAACGTGATCA
>JBOHQZ010000104.1:0-12236 GCA_050732275.1 bacterium | reverse complement strand
CCAGGTGCCCGGACAAAACAAGCAACGCTTGGCCGGAAGCCGCATCCCATATTATTGCTGTTTTATCCGCGCTTGCTGTGGCCAGGCGTTTTCGATCCGGACTAAAGCTGACGCCTTTGACCGCAGCGCTATGGCCGGAAAGCACGAATATTTCCTCACCGGCTGAGGCGTCCCATATTTTTACTTTTTTGTCAGCACTGGCGGTAGCCAGGCGATCCCCCGTGGCGCTAAAAGCGATGCCGAGGACTGCTGCCGTATGGCCGGATAAGGTGAGCAATTCCTGGCCGGAAGCAGCAGACCATATTTTCACTTTGCCATCGCTGCCAGCCGTGGCGAGAATTTTCCCATCCGAGTTGAAAGCAACACTATTGACCAACCCGCTATGGCCGGATATGGTTAACAAATTTTGGCCGGAATTGGCATCCCAAATTTTTATTTTTGACTTCCAATCAGCACTGGCTGTGGCAAGGCGCTTCCCATCCGGGCTAAAGGCCACGCTATAAACTGTGGCGGTGTGACTGGAAATGGTACGTAATTCCGCGCCGGAAAGAGCATCCCATACTTTCACCTTGCCGTCCGCGCTGCTTGTAGCCAGGCGCTTGCCATCCGGGCTGAAAGCAACGCTATTGACTTCTCCGGTATGGCCGGAGAGTGTAAGTAAAGCTTGGCCGGAGGAAGCCTCCCATATTTTGGCCTTGCCATCAGTGCTGGCCGTAGCCAGACGCTTTCCATCCGGGCTGTAGGCGATGCTATTGACGGTTTGGTTGTGTCCGGAAAGGGTGAGCAATACTTTTTTTGAGGCAACGTCCCACACTTTCGCCGTTCCATTAACGCCGGCCGTGGCTAAACGACCGCCATCCGGACTAAAGGCAAGCCCATAGAGTGCAACTGCCGGATCAGAAAAGGCGAACAGTTTCCGGCCCGAGGCGGCGTCCCATATTATCGCAGTTCCGTCCATGCTGGCCGTCGCCAAGCGGGTCCCGTCCAGACTGAAGCTCACGCCTCGGGCCCAGTTGGTGTGGCCGGACAAGGTGAAACGGATGTGCGAAGCTTGCGCCGCCCGATTGAGCGCATCATGAGCTTCCGGCGTAACGGTTCGGTCCAGAGAGTAAGTCATCGACACAGCTTGGAGGGCCAATAGAATGCCCAATTCCGGGTCCATATCCAAATTGTTGTTTGCCTCCGCGGCCAATTCCCGCGACCGCAGCCGCGCGGATTGAATTTTCGCACTTTCTGCTTGCGTTCGCTGCGCTTCGGCCGTTTCGCGTGCGGCAAGCTCAGCCACTCTCAGGCTGTCGGCCAGATGAGCATGCCGTTCAGCCGCATGTTTTGCAGCCACCGCTTCCCGCTCGCTGAGCAGTGCCTGCCGGCGCTGCATCCAAGCAAAAATGGCGGCTGCCACAACCACGAGCGAGACGAAGGCCAAGGCTACGGCCAATCGGCGCAGGCGCGCCGCCGTTTTTGCTTTCTCCTCGGCTTGCCGCCGAAGTTCTTCCGCCCGGCGTTCCGCTTCGGCTCGTTCTTGGGCCTGAATTCGGCGTGTCCGCCAGTCGAGAATGGCCGGGGCCAGCACATCGTGGAAAATTTCATAGCATAACGTCTCCCGCTGATCAGGTGGCGGAGCCACCGGCCGCAGAATGCGCAGATTCGACGCGGAGAGCTTGTCGAGTATGGGGATAAGCTGCTCCTGCGGCAGGTGCGCAAATTCCGCCAAGTCGAGAATCGTGTGCGCGATTTTAGTGCCGGAGGGTGTGACCAGATAATGAAAGGCGCGCGCCGCGGCCTCCTCCTCGTTTGGCTTCAGCGTGCTAATGGCGTCATCCAGGTGGGTCCGCACGATGCGTTCGGCGCCGCCGAGACGCTGCAAAGTCTTGAGCTGCAGAGCGTGTGATCCTCTCTGCATTTCCTCATTCCAAAGCCGGGTCATGACCAGTTGCAAATAAGGTGTCTCGATTCGGGTTCTGGCAGGTATGTGGCTGTTGCCAACAACACCTCGCCCAGCTTCGCTCAGAGCCAACTGGCCGGTTTTGACTTGGTCTAAAACCGCCTCGACCAACGGCGGCTCGATGAAAATTTTATCTCCGTTCTTCGCATCCAGAAGATTGTTGTATTGCTCCAGAGGTTTTTCAATTGCCGCGCGCGCGGCCTCACGATCCAGATGCTCGATGCGCAAATAGTTATCGAACAGATTGGCGATGCGCCCCTTAAAACGATCGAGCTTGGCGAGCGCATCATCACGGATGGAAATCAGAAAACTGGCGCGCAAAAAGGGGTGATTGATTGCCGCCGGAAACTCAAACGCAAACGTGCCGGGACCGTCTTCTTGCGGGTGATACAGAAAATATTCCTCGAATTGGTCGAGCACGATAATCAATTCGCTATTCACGCGCTCTGCCCATGTCTTCAATATGTTGGCGATGGGACCCGGCGACGGCGACACCTGCTCAGGCATTTCGTGGTTCAACACCTGGGCGATGGCATCTCTGATGCAATTTACCAAACCGGTCAGTGGATCGTCGCGCCAGGAGTTGAACACCACGACGATGTGCTCAGGCGTTCCCCGCTCGGTTATATTTTGTTGCGCGAGCTGGTGCAGATGGTGGGCGACGCCGGCGTGCAAGACCGAGCTTTTGCCGACGCCGCTCGGACCATAAAGCAGCGTCAATCTGTGGGCCATCAAGTTGGCGGTGATAATCTCCTCATCCGCTTCACGCCCGAAAAAGAAAGGCGCATCATCTACAGAGTAGGGCACCAACCCTTTGTAAGGAGTATCAGTTAGATGTTTGTTTGCTTGACTCATGACCCACCTCCGGAGGGTAACAATCCCTGCACTCGCGCGTTAAGCTCGGCGAGATAATCTTCCAGGGACACGTTAAGTATTTCCACGTCGCGTTGCATCCATAATTTCTGATCAAGCTCCTGCTGGCTCGCTTGAATCACCCACGACTTATAGACGAGTTTTTGCTCGCCCCAGATCCGGTGCAGGATGACGCGCAGGTTCCAGTCACGCAAGCTATAGCCCAAAAACAAAAAGTGGCTCTTGCGCAATTTTGCCGCCAGAGTTACCGGGATCAGATTGGAAATGTCCGTTCGCGTCAAAAAGTTGATGTAGTGATCTTCGGTGATGACGAAGCTGTCCCGTTCCGGAACGTCGCGGTCCACGGCGCCGTGGATTTTGAGAATGACGGGGCGCTGTTCCAGCGACAGGCCGCGATATTCGTTCGGCCTTTCGATCAGAAGCGCTTCTCCAGCGGGCGGCCGATGCAGAAACTTGCCGCGATGCTCCCCTTCTGCCACGTACGAGACCACATCGAATGGCTGGTTTGCCGCGGTGAAAGCGCGTTCCAGCAAGTCGTCATAGTTGGTCGTCACGATAAGTTGATGGCGAGAAGGATAGCCATGCGTCCGCAAGACCGCCGGGAGACTGGCGAAGAACCGGTGCACGGGGGTGGGAGGATAATCGCCGGCGAAGAGGTCGTGCAGCGTGTTGTAGAGGGGGCCGAAGCCGGCGGTGGTGGCGACGTATTGCGACACCCGCACCAAGTCGTTTCTCTCATCCGGCGGACAGCCGAAATTTTCCGCTAAATGCATGGCCAGCTCGCTGCTGCTCGGCAAATAGGCGCTTTGGCCTTTTCGCCACTCTTGGTCTGCCGGCCGGCCGAGCAAGTTGACGCCGGCGCCAAGAAAAGGGACGACGCGGCCATCAAAGATGGCTTTGATAATCGTCTTGTAGTGGGTGTCCAAAAATTCTGCTATGGACAGACCTCTTTGATGCCCATCGGACGATCGACGCTTGTTTTCTTGTGAAGTCTGCAAGGGCAATCCACGAGTATAGCCTTCCGAACAAAGCTGCAAATGAGCTTATCAGGCGGTTGTGGTTTCGCGCATTCCAAGGTCAGATGACAAAACCAAGTATTCAGAACAGCCTTGGGCTATAGACATGTTTACAAGTTTATGGTACAAACATTTTATTAGAAAGTCAAGCCTCTTTGTTAAGCAGAATTTCTCCACGGGTGCAGCGGTCAAGCATAAAGCGCATGCTCCGTCGTGCCTACAGAGGCCTCGCGATTTGTACGATTTCTTGCGGCATGCCCTGACAAACGGAACCGCAAAAGTCTGACATGAGAAATGGCTTTCGCCTGATTGCGATTTCTTGCGGTTACGATTATCTTAACACCATGAAAAGTCAAGGAGAAGTTCCATGATCAAAGTGCTCGTCGCAGAGGCTCATCCCATTATTCGTCAAGGATTGCAAGAGCTTCTCCAGGAAATCGGCGAGATCGTCGTCGCCGGTGAGGCCAGCGATGGAATGGAAGTGCTAAAGGCAATATCTAAAGATGATTACGACCTGATTTTGTTGGACAATTCCCTGCCCAATAGAAACGGGCCGGATATTTTACGGCACGTGAAGCGTGAAAAACCCGATCTTAAAGTTTTGATCTTAGGCGCCTATCCCGAAGAGCAATACGCCGTACGGGCTATAAAAGAAGGCGCTTCGGGCTATTTGACCAAAGAACGTGCCCCGGAGGAATTGCTCACCGCCATACGAAAAATTGCGTTAGGGGAGAAATACGTCAGCTCTTTACTCGCCGGCAAATTCATTTTTGATTTGAAAGCGCGTTCACCAGAGCTGGAGTCTGTAGCGCTCTCGGAAAAACCCGATACGTTTGTAGGATAGTTGCCCGCGCCGAATAGCGAAGTTCTTGCAGAAGAAAGAGGCTTTGTCCGATTGATATTCTTTGCCGTTATTGATACACTTTGTTGTGATGATATAATCGAATTGCAAAATTCGACGCAAGGACGGTTCTAAATTCTGATTCACCCTGCGGGCGTAGCCGACAAATCCTAAGGATGGTTCATGTCTTCCTCATTACGCATACTGATGTGCTGCAACGACAGCCGGGGATGGTGGCATACTTTGCGCACTCTGGATATCGCCACGTCTCTATGCAGAGCATTGGATGATTGCTCGATTCTGTTGCTGACCGATCTCGCTACCATTGGGCGGTTCAAGCTTGCCAATAGAGTCGATTACATTCACCTTCCGACTCTCAATGGCAACGACCAACATAGCTCCTTATCGCCGGGGTTGAATATCGAATATAGCAACACGTTGAAAATGCGCCGCAAAATTGCGGAAAGCGCGATCAAAACCTTTCATCCCGACCTCGTCATGCTTGACGATAGCTTGCTTGACGTTCCATACGCGTACGACACGCAAAAAATCGTCTCCAGCCTCGCCGAGGAATTGCCGAATGCCAAAGTGGTGTGGGGATTGTCCGATACTTTGGGTGAACCGAGCACGGTGATCCGGCAATGGGCAAGAAACGAAGTGCTGACGTTGTTTGATCGCTTTGCGGACGAGATCTTTGTTTTTGGAACGCGCCAGATATTCGATGCCGCCAAGGCCTACCGGGTACCTGAGCATATTGCACAAAAGTTTGTTTATACCGGCTATCTGGCGCGCCGGGTCATGCCGCCCCGTCATGTCGGCGGCGTCGTTACACAAACGAATCAAGCCTTACCTATGGTCATTCTGGCCTCCGAAGGCAGCTCTCACGACTTTGCCATGATCGATGCTTATTTGCGCTTCCTGGAGAGCGGCACCGGCGGCCCCCAAGTTCGCAGCTTTATCGTCGCCGGCCCGGCCATCGGATCACAGGAAAAACATCACCTCGCCAGTCGCGCCAAAAAATTGCCGAACGTGATCTTTCACCGCTTTGACAAACATCTCTTGCACTACGTCAGATACGCCGACCTGGTAATATGCAACGGGGGATATAATATGATGTGCGAAGTCGTCGCCCATCGCAAACGCGCGATTGTGGTCCCGAGCTTGACGGAACAACCCGACAATGTTTGCCGCGCCCGCCTTTTTCAAGAACGCGGTTTGGTAACGGTCATGCAGTCGAGCGAATTTCACCCCCAGGCTCTACGCGAGATGATTTCACAATTGCTCGGTGGTGGTCTTCGCCTTGTACGGAAAACTCAGCACGATAAAATTGATCTGGACGGATTAAAAAGGATTCCGGAAAGGATTCGATTGCTAACCGAAGGGGCTGCGTCCGAAGAGTACCAGCCCATGGAAATGATACCGACAACTTTGGCAGCATAAGAACACAGAGCGCAGAGGACATGGCGCATGAAGCATAGCGCAAAGCATTAAGGATGCGCTTTACGATATGCCTCGACGGACTTAGCTTACAGCCGTAGACCTCTGCGCTCTGCAAAAATAAGGTGCACAGATTAACCATGAAGATCTTAATTTACTCTCAGGACGGCTTCGGCCTCGGACATTTGCGGCGCAATTTAAACATCTGTCTGCAAATAAAAAAGCGTTGCCCTCAGGCTTCGTGCTTGGTCATTGCCGATTCTCCGGCAGCACCCTTCTTTAAGCTGCCGCCGCATTGTGATTTTGTCAAAATTCCAACCATCGTCAAGGTTGACGCGGGAGTTTGGCGGTCAGATCATTTGTCCGTGAGCCAGCGAGAATTGGTGACCATTCGTGCGGATATCATTAAGAATGTTGCCATAAGCTTCCAGCCCGACGTTTTTTTAGTCGATCACATGCCGCACGGCGCGCTGGGGGAGCTGGCCGGGCCTTTGGCAGCTTTGAAGAAAGCCAGTCCACATACTAAAGTGGTCTTGGGTATTCGAGACATTTTGGGCGCCCCGCCGGTGATTTCCCGGCAATGGCAAACTGAAGGCGCTTATGCTGCCGCCGAGGCTTTTTATGATGTCATTTGTGTTTACGGTTGCGCCGAGGTTTTCGATGTGTTGGCGGAATATGGATTTCCCGCCGCTTTGGCGAAAAAGACTCATTACTGTGGTTATGTCTGCCGGGAAGATTCTTCCACGACGCTTCCCGACCGCGACAGCGCCTCGTCTCGTCCTTCTAACGGAAAGACCGCTGACAAGTTTATCCTGGTAACAGGCGGCGGGGGCGCCGACGCCTCCTTCTTCATGGACCAGTTTATTGACGCCGCCCGTTTGTTGCATCCGAAGCTCGCTTTTCATGCGCTTATCACCACGGGCCCGTTCATGCCCAAAGAGCAACGCCAGGGCTTGCGTCAAAGAGTGCGAAATCTGCCCATCGTCGTGAGCCAAAAAGGGGAAGACAGCATTCGATATTTGCGGCGCGCGGACTTGACGATCTCCATGGCCGGCTACAACACCATCAGTGAGGTTATGCACTTTCGCAAGAACGCCATCGTGGTGCCGCGCCCCGGCCCGAGCGCCGAACAAACGATGCGTACCCGCATTATGTCTGAGCGCGGCCTGTTTAGCACCATTCACCCCCAGCACTTGACCGCTCAAAATCTATCCGAATTGATTTGGCAGAAACTTCACAACGGCAACGGCATAAATGAAGCAAGGCTGCCAAACTTGAACGGCGCCTCAACGGCAGCCTCTTTGATGCTGGCGGCTGATTACTCAATGTCATTAAGTTAAGCGCTCCCATCTGGTGCGGTATTCTGTCCCGAAGGGACAAAATGAAAATAGCCCAGAGATGTTATCTCTGGGAAATATTACAGAACAAAGTTTCCAAGTCCCGCAAGGGACGATTGAAGATAATTTTTGAAATACGCGACCACCTCGTTCTCATTCGTCCCGTGCGGGACTAGTAAGGTAATGATGGGCGATGTCCCCCAACAATAAATTGTTGGGCTATTGTCGTCTGTCCCTTCGGGACAAGATTTTCGACAAATTGTTCGCTTAATTGAATGACATGGACTGCTTCCTGATTGAGGCGTTGCACGCGGCACGCTTATTTGATGGAGAAAAATACCATGAGTCAATTCATCGGATTTGATTATCTCAAAGTGGGACAAAAGATAAAGGTGAAAGGGAAGTCGTCTGAAGATAACACGTTTGTGGCTTCGGAGATCAGCGTCAGATACTCGGACGATCAGGCAAAAATCGCCGGTGTGCTGCAGCGCCTCGATCATCAGAAAAAAACTCTGCGGCTTTTTCATCGCGATTTTGTCTTGCCGGCCGCTATTCAGGTCAAGGGACTTCAACACAACTTTATCGACTTGAAAGAGCTTAAGGCCGGGGACGTGGTGAAGCTCAAAGGAAAGTATTCGGCGTCAAACGAGCTTATGCCGGAGAAAATTATCATGAAGGAAACCATGGGCTTCAATGTCGACGAATTGTACGGCGCCATCGACAAAATTGATCGAGCGCAAAAGACGTTGGAAATAATAGGCTTTACGGTTGTGGTTAATGAAAAGACCACTATTAATGGATTTTGATCTTCTAAAAAACATTGACCGGTCGCTGAAACTGGATTGGTTTATGATGTATAAACGATCCAAGCGACCGGTCAATAGCTGTTGAAGGATTCTGATCAGCGATAGGACAGGCGTCATGAACCAGACACCAGACAAAGTTATTGCCTTTATCCTCAAAGGCTATCCCCGCCTCTCGGAGACTTTTATTGTCAACGAGATTCTGCTGCTGGAAGCGCTCGGCTATAAGCTGCACATTTTTGCCTTACGCGACCCCGGCGAAGCCAAAGTTCATGAGAGCGTGCGCCAAGTGCGGGCGGCAGTGACTTATATTCCGGACTACTTTTGGCGATTCTTTTTTTCTTTCTTGATCGCCAACGTGCGCGTGTGCCGGCGACGCCCCAGGTTGTACTGGCAGGCGCTTCGTTTTGCCGTGCTGCACAGTCTGTCGCTAAGAAGTTTCGCCACGATAAAACGGTTTGTACAGGCGGCGTATCTCGTAGAAAAGGGGCTCCCGGGCGCCGGCGCCACCGTGGTTCATTTGCACGCGCATTTTAGCCACGATCCGACCACCGTAGCTTATTTCGCCGGCTGGCTGGCGGAACTGGGCTACAGTTTTAGCGCCCACGCCAAGGACATTTATCTTGAGGATCAGGATTTTCTGCGAGAAAAGCTTTGGCGCGCCAAATTCGCCGTCACCTGCACGGATTTTAATCGTGATTATCTTTTACATCTCGCTGGAAATGATACGGCGGTTTTTCGCTCGTATCATGGCGTCGATTTTAAAACTTTCAAACCGGCGCCAACAAAGCCTTCCAATAATCTGTGTCCGGTTATCCTTTCCATCGGCCGCTTGGTGCCCAAAAAAGGTTTTCCCGATCTGCTGCGCGCTCTGCACCAATTAAGGCGGGAGGGGCGTCAATTCCGCTGCTATATCATCGGCGCGGGGCCGATGCGGCACGAGCTGGAGAATTTAGCGGCGCGTTTGGACTTGCGTTACTGGGTTAAGCTCTTGCCGCCCATGTCCCAAACCGAATTGCTTGCCCATTATCGTCAAGCCGATCTCTTCGTTCTGCCTTGCGAGGTTCAGAACGATGGCGATCGCGACGGCATTCCCAATGTTTTGGTTGAGGCGATGGCCATGGAGATTCCGGTTGTCTCCACGGCGGTCTCGGGTATTCCGGAATTGATCGAAAACGGCAGCAATGGTTTGTTAGTGGCAGAAAAAGATCCTTCCGCGCTGGCCGGGGCCATATCAACCTTGTTGTGCGATCATGAAATGGCGCGGCGCTTCGCCACGGCTGCAAGGGCGAAGGTGGAACGTGATTTTGACGTCACCCGCAATGTGAAAAAAATCGGCAAGCTCCTACGGGCTGCGCTTGCAAGCACGGCGCCGTCCTCGACGACAGCTTCCCGGGTATGGGAGATATTGGATCGCGATGGGCGGTTCAAAGGCGTACACAGCTCAACCCCCGTTGTAGTTGTCGACAACGAATTAACCCCAATCGATAAATTCCTTGAACCCAGGATCGGTGATATCATGGCATCAGCAAGTTTGAAATCTTTGGTCGCGGATAAGCTGTACACGCTGAACATCGCTCTCGACAACCGGCAGATGCGAGATGTATTCGCCTCGCTCGCACGATTGCACTTGGGCGAAAATATCGAGGTGCGCCATCTTGGCATCGAAGTGATGCGTCGCCGCAATCAGCGTTGCGTCATCCGCTATCGCGTCGAAGCCTTTGATACAAAAAAACAGCGGTCGATCGAATGGCGAGTGATTGGCAAGGTTTATAAAGCCAATCGGGGTGAGCGCGTTTTCAGGTCCATGCTGCAGCTTTGGGAAGATGGCTTTTCTCGCCACGCCTCGGATGGCATCAGCATTCCCGAGCCGCTTGACTTCTCGTCTTTTCTCTGCATGCTTTTTCAAGAAGAAGTGCCGGGAATGCCGATAAAGAATTGGCTCAAACAGACCCCCGATGCGTTTTTCGTTCGACGTTTGGCGCGCACCCTCGCCAAGTTGCATCAGAGCCCTATAACGCCGGACAACATGATGACGGTGGCAGATCATCTTCAGCGTTGCCACCCCACGCATCAATTTTTGTCTATCGCCTGCCCGGAGCTGAGCGCCAAGGTCGACTATATTGTCGATAACGCATTTAAAATCGAAGCAACTTTGGGCAAAATCAGTTTCACACCGATTCATGGCGATTTTCACATGGGGCAAGTGCATCTCGAAAGGGGCCATACGTGGTTGATTGATTTTGACGCGATGGGTTATGGCGACCCGGCGTCTGATTTGGGAAACGTGCTGGTTTTCTTAAAAGACAAAACCAGAGAAATTCCCAACCTTTCCGAATTGATCCAGGCCTTTTTAGATGAATATTTTTCCATTATGGAGCGTGACATCGCTCAAAGGATTCCGCTCTACGAAGCGCTGACCCATCTGCGTCGCGCCTGCAAATCCTTGCGGTTGCAGGAGCAAGGCTGGGAACGCCGGGCCACGCGCATGATTGAACAGGGCGTCGCCTGTATCGATCGCTTCACTGCCAATCGCAGCTTGAACAACTATGACCATGAGCTGAATTTTCACGAATCGATGAATGAAGTTGAGGAATTTGCTTAAACGAAAAGAAGTCGGGTTGACGCAGCCTATGCTCAATTTGAATATCGCGATGAACGATCATAAACTTCCGGAATTGGCGCGCGCCCTGAACGACGAGGAGATGCGAGGCCTGTTGTCCTTACATTTGGCCCGGCATACGGAAAGCCGGGAAATTCGTCAGCTTCAACACCTCGTGTTGAAACACACGCCGGGCAAGCGTTGTGTCATCGAATATTGGCTTGAGCTGGGTGGGAGTCCGCGACAGGAGCTGCAGGTGATTGGCAAAATGTATCGTTTCAATCGTGGCGAAAACATTTTTGCAAATTTGCGCGCTATATGGAACGCGGCCCACAGCCAAGCTCGTCAGGAAGCGGTTTTTGGCATGCCCCAACCCCTGGCTTACTTGCCGGAGGTGGGAATGATCATTCAGGCCGTGGCGCCGGGCCGGCAACTGAACAGGCTCACAAGCGACTATGATTTGCCGCACGCCGTTCGTCGTGTTGCCAGCAATCTCGCCACGTTGCACGGCTTGACCGTTGCAGTATCCGAGAAAAAGAACTTGAACGATCATATAAAAAAGTACTGCCATCCCGGGCCGGAGACCTTGGGCGAAGCGTGCCCGGAGCTGCGGCCGCTCGTCGAAAGCATACTGAACGGTTTGGCTGCCGATCCCGTTTGGGCGGGACAAACAGCGCCGGTGTGTCCTGTGCATGGCGATCTGGGTTTGTCGCAAATTTTTATCAACAATGACCGGGCTTTTTTCATCGACTTTGACGGCTTTTGCCTTTCACATGCGGCATTGGACCTCAGCAATTTTTTGATCGCGCTTAAAGTTCATTTCACGTTGCAGAGTGACGCGCTGACCAAGGTCTTTCTCGAAACTTATTTGGCAAGCCAATCTCCGGAGAGGCTTGCCGGTTTCAACCTCTATCAAGCTTTGACCTATTTGCGGCGTGCCATGATCTGCTTTCGTTGGAAAACCGGACCGGAATGGCGGCAACAAGTGCGGCAGCTTCTTGAGACCGGCAAGGCGATTCTGAAAGATGGTTCAACATAACCCGGACGAGCCGGAACCAAACAGGGGCAACCGCGAATGAGCGCGAATTAACGCGAATGAAAAATATTAGCGTTCATTAGCGTTGATTCGCGGTTTAAAAATGTTTGCCGAAAAAGCACAGATTTCACTTTAAAGAAACTAAGAGCCAGGGAAATTTTCCAACCCGGATCTCGCAAGCGGGACAGCCAAACAGGAAAAAGGTTTTTTGGTAGCCGGATTTCCTGAATCGCTCGTTAAATGCGGCTACCACTTGAAAATCTTACCTGTCACCAATCAGACTTTGACTGACTAAACTGTTGCGAGGATGCCAAGGATGAAATTCGTCGACGATCTGTCCAAACTG
>JBOHQZ010000103.1:0-12316 GCA_050732275.1 bacterium | reverse complement strand
TTTGAGACATGAAATCCTCCTTGAGTTTAAACGAAGATATTCATGTCCAGCAACAAATTCAAAGAACATTAAACTTGTCCACGATGTCGTGGCACTTATTTTGTCCACGATGTCCTGGCACTTGTCAACTACGCGTTATGCTTTTTTAATGAGCAAAATGATAAATCAAAACCGCTCCGATGGCGAAGAAAAAGGCGTCTTGCAGCCTGTCTTTAATCATGAGAATCATGAGGTCAACATTTTTATATTGCTCGACTTCCCGGATGCCGCCGAGCAGAAAACCGCCCAGCGCCGCCGTCCAGTACGAAGGCCAGAACAGCACCGGAAAAAACACCGCGGCGGCATAAGCCGCGTGCAAAACCTGATCGAGGATGTTTTGCCAACCGACGTGCATACGCCGATAGCGGCGTCGCAGCGCCGCGAGGTGCAGCACTTCATGATAGTCGTCCGGAGTGGTATCTTTGAGCACATCGACCACTTCGTCGGTAAGCTTTTCTTTGAACGCTGGATTCATGGCCTCTCCTTGAAGTTTTACCAGTCAATTTTTTGCAAAAAAACAAAGCAATTTGGGCTCACGAAAATAAAATATTTCGGCGATCGCATTTCTGCGAGCTGTTCTATTTCTGTGAGCGAATATTTTTGGGGGTTGCGGCGCGTCCGTGCCGGGGATAGATTATGGTCATTTCGTCGATCAGGCGGATCGGCGACAGCCTTCCGGCGGGAGCGGCTTTATCCAATCCCATCACCTCGATCCGCAACCGGCCAGGCTCCGGATAAAGCAGCAAATAATTGAACGGCCGAATCGCCGGACCGGAGAAAAGATCTTGATGCCGCGTCTTGTTCCTTTCGAGAAGGCGCAAACGCGGCCCGCCGCCACCGCCGGAAACAATGAACGTCCGGCCGTTTGCCGCAAAGCGCTCATAGCCATGAACGTGGCCGCTGATAAAGGCCATCGTCTTTCTGGCGGCGAAAAAAGCCGGCAAAAAGCTTTTGGCGAGATGGGAGGCGTCGTCGATCATCGTGCTGTTGGTAAAAGGCGGGTGGTGTGAGAATGTGAGAACCGCGCGGACGTTGGGGTTCGCCTCCATTTCCCGCAGCGCGCCTTCGAACCAGGCAACCTGCCTGGCCCAATCCGCTTCGGCGTATTCGGAAATGTTGGAATCGATCACGATCAAGCCGAGGCTGTCGTGAATGCACGCCTGCCAGCGGCTGTTTGCCAGCCGGGGAAATCGCGCCGTGAGATTGGCCAGCGCCTGCTGATTATTGCCCCAATATTCGTGGTTGCCCATCACCGGAATGAATGGTATCCCCTCGGCAAAAACCGGTGCAAACAAACGGTCAAATTCCATCCACTCGCTTGCCGAGGCGCCGTCGAAAACCATGTCGCCCAAATGCACCAGCAAGCTGAATTTCGTGCGAAACAAGTGTTGTAAGAGCAATTCACGCTCGCGCTCGTTTTCCTCGCGAAACATGAAAATCGATTCCATCCACGAGGTGCGCTGGGTGTCGCCGATCACCGCAATGGGCAGTTGCGGTTCCCCCGCTGCCGCAGCAAAACATCTCAAAATGATCAAGGCGAAAATGCACAACCAACCGGCCATCGCTTTAGTCAAGTTTTTGTCGGAATAAATGAATTTAACGGCGATTCTCAATATAACAAATCCGTGAAGGCATTGCAAGTTTCAACCACCTTTTATAAGGTAAATATCAGAAGGCCTGAGCTTGTCGCCAAATTGCAGTTGCTGATGGAAACTTGGAATTGAATAAGAAGCTTCCGTTACTTTTTGTTCGCCGCTTCCAGTTTTTTCTCATTCGTCGAATGATTCAGCATCTCCAGCAGCTCACGCAATTCCTTCTTGAACTCGATAATAACATCGTCGCGGCGCAGTTGCTCGAAGGAGAGGTTCATCTGCTCGCCGACGTGGCGGAGCTGTTGTAAACGCTGGCGGGCCCCTTCAATGGTGTATTTGTCTTCGTAGAGTAGGCGCTTGATGAGAAAGATGAGCTTGATATCGTCGAGGTTGTAGGTGCGGTTGCCGGCGCGGTTTTTCTTGGGGCGCAGCGCGGCAAACTCGGTCTCCCAATAGCGCAAAACGTAGGCTTTGAGCGAAGTGAGCTGGCTGACTTCGCTGATGGAGTAATAGAGTTTTTTGATTTTTTGGTCTTTCACAACCGTTAGCCGGTTTGCCAGTCTATCCGTTTGCTCGTTTTCTTTATTTTTACATTAATTTAAATTACGCGTTTGTAAATATCAAGACATTTTTTTGGTTGCTGCCGAGAACAATCCGTTAGCAGGTCAACCGGTTAACCGTCTAATGCTTTTCACCATCACCGTACCCAGCGAAAACGCGCTGATGGCGCGCTGCCGCCAATATTGCCATGTGGAGTCCGGCGGCGCTTCCACGCGCTGCCGGAAGCTGCGCATCGAATCCCACAAATAAACACCGCGGCGGGAAATGATTGCGGACTGCGGATCGCGGATTGCGGATTGTGGATTTTCGCCGGATAAATCGCTGCTCCCCAAAATCGACACCGAAGCATAGCCGGCTTCGTGCGCGGCGCGGTAAACGCGCTGGTCGCCGCGACCGAAAGGCAACGACAAATGCGCCACCGGCGCTTGCAAATGCTCCTGCAAAATTTGGCGGGAGAGCGAAAGATCGTGGCGCAATTGCTGATCTGAAAGCGCCGGGAGATAATCGTGGTTCAATGAATGGCTGCCGATTTCCCAACCGGATCGCATCAACTCACGCAGCTCGCCCCAATCGAGATGCTGAAAGCGCGGCAGGAAAAATTTTACATCCCATAAATTGGGCCGGCCCACGTAACCGGCAATGGCGAAAACCGTGGCGTGAAAATGATAACGGGAAAGAATCGGCAGGGCATATTGCACGAGCGAGCGATAGCCGTCGTCAAACGTGATCACGACGCGCTTTTCAACCGCCGCGTGATCACGCTGGAGATACTCGGAGAGCGAGAGCGAACGATAGCCGGATTCAGCCAGCCAGGCGATTTGTCTTTCAAACCGCTTGGGGGTGATCCAAGCGATACCGGCATCCATGCGCCGATCGACGAGATGATAAGCGAGAATGGGAGGCAGCATGGGCAACAAATTGGAGAATTGGAGTGCTGGATTATTGGATTGATGGATTTTTGGATCGTTGGATTATTGGATCAATGCAAAACCTCGACACTCCAATGCTCCAAAACTCCGGTACTCCATCGATTCATTGCTCCAGCATCATATCACTCCATCACTCCAAAACTCCATTAATCCATTTATCCAACAATCCGTTTTTAGAGAACTTCTTCCAGCGGTGCGTATGGCAAATTGAATGCTTCGGCAACGCCTTTATACGTCACATTGCCGTGCACGATGTTAACGCCCATTGCCACGGCGCTGGATTCCTGCACGCACTTGGGATAGCCGTTGTTGGCAATGAGAATCGCGTAAGGCAGCGTTGCGTTGGTCAGCGCCACGGTCGAAGTCATCGGCACCGCGCCGGGCATGTTGGCGACGCCGTAATGAATGACACCCTCGACTTCAAACGTCGGGTTCTCGTGCGTGGTGGGATGAATCGTTTCCACGCATCCACCTTGATCGACGGCGACATCGACGATGACCGAGCCTTTCTTCATCAGCCTCAGCATATCGCGCGTCACTAAGCGCGGTGCCTTGGCGCCGGGAATCAGCACGCCGCCGACCACCAAATCCGCCTCGGAAACGGCCTTGCGAATATTGGCCGGGTTGGACATTACCGTCGACACATTTTTTGGCATCACGTCGTCAAGATAGCGCAAGCGCTCGAGGCTGATGTCGAGAATCTCCACGCGGGCGCCGAGGCCGGCGGCGATTTTCGCCGCGTTGGTGCCGACGATGCCGCCGCCGAGAATCGCGACGCTCGCCGGCTCGACGCCGGGCACGCCGCCGAGCAAAATGCCTTTGCCGCCGTACAATTTTTCCAAACAGCGCGCCCCTTCCTGAATCGACATGCGGCCGGCCACTTCACTCATCGGAATCAACAACGGCAAAGCGCGATCCGGCGTTTGCACGGTTTCATACGCGATGGCGATGCACTTCGATTTGATCACGGCTTCGGTCAGCTCGCGCGAAGCCGCAAAATGAAAATAGGTAAAAACGATTTGCCCCTCGCGCAGCAACGAATATTCCGCCGGCAGCGGCTCTTTGACCTTCATAATCATGTCCGCCACGCCGTAAATTTCCGCCGGATCGTCGATGATTTTGGCGCCGGCAAGCCTGTAATCACCATCCGGAAAACCGCTGCCGACGCCGGCGCCTTTTTCCACGAGAATTTCGTGCCCCTGCGCTCTGAGCAATTCCGCTCCCACCGGGATGAGCGCGACGCGATTTTCGTTGGTCTTGATCTCTTTGGGTACGCCGATCTTCATTCCATCCTCCCTCGCTAGTAGGTTAGAAACAAAACTTCGGCTAAAAATATTGATCTTTCACAGCCAACTATTTAACGCTTTGTTCGTTGCCGTTCTCTCGTCTTTGCAAAATTTATTCTGCCTCCGTGGCGTGATTCGCCGGCCGGATGATCGTCGAGGTCATCCGCTCTTCGGCGAACAATTCTTGCGAGAGCTGATTGATCTGTTCGGCGGTGACGCTCTCGATGCCGGAACACACTTCGTCCAACGTCACATATTCGCCGAGATAAATCTCCATTTTGGCCAGACGCGACATGCGGCTGCTCGTGCTCTCGAGCCCGAGCATCAAGCTGCCTTTAAGCTGGTTGATGGTGCGCTCCAGCTCGCCGGCCGAGATGCGCTCTTCGCGCAGCCGGCTCAGTTCCTTTCGCAACAGAGCGGTGGCTTGCTCGGCGCGGTCGGGATCCGTGCCCATGTAAACGCCGAACACGCCGGTGTCCAGCAAGAAATCTTGAAAAGAAAAAACCGAGTAAGCCAGCCCGTGCTGCTCGCGAATGGTTTGAAACAGGCGCGAGCTCATGCCGCCGCCAAACAACGTGTTGAGCACGAGCAAAATGTATTTACGCGGATCGTTGAAGCGCAGAGCGAGTGTCCCCAGACAGATGTGAGTTTGGCTGCACGTGTCTTCGGTGATAGAGCTAGGAAGCGACCTGACCGAAGGCGGCAGCACCGTCCGGGCGCCGTTGCTTGACAGGACGTTAAAGCGTTCTCCGACTTGCGCGACGAGATCGGCGTGTTTCACATTTCCGGCCGCAGCCACGAGCAGGCGATTCTGTGTATAGTGCCGCCGGATATAATCAAACTGCTGCTCGCGCTGCAGCGCGCCAATGATCTCACGGGTGCCGAGCGTGGAAAAACCGAGCGCGTGCTGTGGAAACAGATCGCGCATGAAAAGATCTTGAATCCAGTCTTCCGGCGTGTCTTCGACGGAATTGATCTCTTCGATAATGACGGATTTTTCCTTGACCATCTCGTCGGGGTCGAAAACCGACTCGGTCAGCATGTCGGCGAGCACGTCGATGGCGAGGGGCAAGTGCTCGTCCAAAATGTGCGCGTAATAGCAAGTCAGCTCTTTGCCGGTAAACGCATTCAAATGCCCGCCAAAGGCTTCCAGGCTTTCGGCAATATCGCTGGCTTTGCGGCGTTTGGTGCCCTTGAACATCATGTGTTCGATGAAATGGGAGACGCCGTTCTCTTCCGGTAGCTCGTCGCGCGTGCCGGTTTGCACCCACACGCCGAGCGAAACCGAGCGCACGTGCGGGATATATTCGGACACGACGCGCAATCCCCCCGGCAAGACGGTCTTTCGATGGTCAGAGTTGTCGATAGGTTTTTGCATGTATGATTTCAGGTTGCGGCGTATTCAGTATGTTGTCGAACTTTCATAGTCGTTGTCACTATCTAACCCAATTGTTAATTGTCAATTGACAATTAACAATTGCCAATTGACAATTCTTTTAGTTGCAGTTCAAATGCCGCGCCACGAATAGTGGCTAAAACTTTCAGTGGCCTCGCCGCGGCGGCGCACCTGAGCCTGAACCCGAACCTGACTGTGGCAACAAGGCTTTCCGGCTCAGTTTCAGCTTGCCGCCTTCGGCAATTTCGAGCAGTTTCACCGTCACTTCGTCGCCCATGCGCAAAACATCTTCGACGCGATTGATACGGCGGTGCTCGATCTCCGAAATGTGCAGCAAGCCTTCGCGTCCCGGCATGATTTCCACAAAGGCGCCAAATTCCTTGATGCCTTTGACGGTGCCTTTGTAAGTCTTGCCAACTTCCGGCTCCGCGACCATACCTTGGATAATGTCTCTCGCCATGTGTACGGCTTCCGGATCGACCGCGGCCATCGTCACCGTGCCGTCGTCATTGATGTCGATCGTCGCGCCGGTGCGCTCGATAATCTCGCGAATGGATTTGCCGCCCGGACCAATGACCAGGCCGATGCTGTCCACCGGAATTTTGATGGAGATAATCCTCGGCGCGTATTTCGAAATCTCCAGCCGTGATTTGTCCAAAGTTTGATTCATGATATTGAGAATGTGCAGCCGCGCCACACGCGCGCGCTCCAACGCCTCGGCCATAATTTCTTGCGACAGGCCTTCAATTTTAATATCCATCTGAAAGGCCGTTATGCCCTTGGCGGTGCCGGCAACTTTGAAATCCATGTCGCCGAGGTGATCTTCATCGCCAAGAATGTCCGTGAGCACCACGGTTTTGTCGCCTTCTTTGATCAGACCCATGGCAATTCCGGCGACCGCATCTTTAACCGGTACGCCGGCGTCCATCAGCGAGAGCGAGCCGGCACAAACCGAGGCCATCGACGAAGAGCCGTTCGATTCCAAAATATCCGAAACCACGCGCACGGTATAGGGAAAAACGCCGTCGTTCGGAATCACCGCTTTCAAGGCGCGCTCCGCGAGATTGCCGTGGCCGATCTCGCGGCGCCCCGGCCCGCGGAAGGGGCGAATCTCGCCGACGCTGAAGGGCGGAAAATTATAATGGAGCATGTAGCTCTTGTAAAACTCGCCTTCAAGCTCGTCCATTTTTTGCTCGTCGATTTTCGTGCCGAGCGTTGTGACCGCCAACGCCTGCGTCTGGCCGCGTGTAAACATACAGGAGCCGTGGACGCGCGGCAACACCGCCACCTGGCAAGTGATGTCGCGAATATCCTGCAGCCCGCGGCCATCCAAACGCCGGCTCTGGCTCACGATCATGTCGCGAACGAGCTGCTTTTCAATTTTATAAAAAATGCCGGAAATCAGCGGCGCGCTTTCCGGAAAATCCGCTTGCAAAGCTTCAGTGGTGGTATCGCGCAATTGTTTGAGCGCGTCGTGGCGTTTTTGTTTATCCGGCTCGCGCAAGTGCTGGCGCATGGGGTCCGTCACCATGCCGGTAACGCGCGCTTCGAGGCCTGCCGGCAAAGCCAGGGGAACGACTTCGCGCTTCGACTTGACCATCTCGGCGGCAACGGCTTTTTGCACGGCGATGAGCTGACGCGCCGCCTCATGACCGAAGCCCAACGCTGCAACCATGTCGGCTTCGCTGATTTCTTTGGCTTCGCCTTCCACCATCACGATCGAATCTTCTGAAGCGGCCATCACAATGTCCAAATCGCTTTGCTCGATCTCGGCGTGTGTCGGGTTGGCAATCAACTTGCCTTTAACGCGCGCCACCCGCACGCCGGCGACCGGTCCGGCCCAGGGAATATCCGACAGCACCAACGCCATCGAAGCGCCGGTGATGCCGTGAACATCCGGGTCGTTCTCTTTGTCCGCCGACAAGGCCGAGACCATCACTTGCACTTCGTTGGTAAATTCATCCGGAAACAATGGCCGAATGGAACGGTCGATCAAGCGGCTGCACAACACTTCATTTTCACTCGGCCGGCCTTCGCGCTTAAAAAAACCGCCGGGAATCTTTCCGGCGGCATAAGCTTTCTCGCGATAGTCAACGGTGAGCGGAAAAAAATCGACCTCTTCCGAAGCTTCTTTCGCGCCGACAACCGTGGCCATGACGACGGTATCGCCAAAGCGCACCCAGCACGCACCGTGCGCCTGTCTCGCGACATGGCCGGTTTCAATGCTGAATTTCTTCCCGTTCAATTCGGTTTCCTTGATGCTTCGCATAAAAATACACTCCTGAATTTAAGTGTTGCTGGTTGCCGGATGCTCGTTGCTCGCCGTGCTGCAATGACGGGTGGATTAAATAATCAACCCTCGGCGTGTCATTCCGGAAGAACCTTCCTGCAATTGGCAGCCAATATCATTTGACTGCTATGAAAAAAGGTTCTTCCAGAATGACATTTAGGTTGAAATGGCCCATCCTCGTTGCCTGGCTGCTGTTGCTTGCTATTGGCTTTTATGCTGCCAGCGACAAGCGACTAGCATCAAGCATCCAGTGTCCAGTTTATTCCGCTAACTCAGTTAGCGTGGTGAATAGTTTATCTGCATCTTCTTTTTTGACTTCGACCACCGCCGGGCTGTTCGCCGCTTTGGCGTAAACGCGGTCGCCTTTTTCTTTGCCAACCAAAACCGTGGCCACTTCGCTGCCTTTTTGTTTGATCATGACAATGGCGCGCGGCTTGTCCAAACCGTATTTTTTCAGATCCGCCGCCTGTTCGTCAACGAAAGCCGCCGCTTCCAAGCTCGAAAGCCCGCCGGTGATATTCGAGATCTTCCAGCTTTTCGCTTTGCGGTTTTGATGCGAGGTGATCTGCCAATTGTTGCTCGTGTCCTTTTCGCAAACCATCTTCAACGTGTCGGCGTAATTCAGCTCGACGTAATCGGCGTTCCAGCTCTCAAATTGCGCCAGCTTCTTGTTGCGCATATCCATCACACTGATGTTGATATCCTTGACGATGCTGGTGTCGATTTTGAACACCTGCGGCCGCGCCGGATCGTACGCGTAATTGTGGCCGCCGTCTCTTTTGCCGAAACTGATCGACTTCTGCGCATCGTTGGCGCCGAAGAATACGGTAAACTCATAGTTCGGTTTATCCAGACCATACGGCTTGGCGTCGCTCATTTGCTCCGCAGTAAATTCCGCAATCTTGCCATAGCGGACGCGACTGAGAATGCTGGAGATTTTGGATTCATCCGCCGCGGTTTTGATCGGCGCCAGCATCTGCCATTTGCCGTCTTCCTTTTTAAGCTCGAAATTGGCGCTCGGCGTTTTCAGCAAAAGCCGGTTCACCTCGCTCGTCTCGAACGTCAGCAAATCTTTGTTGCGCCAATCCAGCAATGGCTTCTTGGCGTTATCCGCCAAGCCCTTCGCGGTGAGAACCACTTCCGGATCATGGTTCAAGCGGGCATACACCGCTGTCGAAGTGGCGTTGCTGTCGCCGAGATAAAGCGTATCTTGTTGGCCTTGTTCGTGGCGCACGATCAGCTCGGCGCGCGCCGGGTCGAGGCCGTAGTTGGCGTACTCGGCAGCGGAAGAGGCGATCTCCTCGCGGTCGCGCTTCGCCGATTCGAGCGAATACAGCAGCGAGTTGACCGTGCCTTCGTCGGCTTGATATTGCACCGGCGCTGCCAGCTCCCATTTGCCGCCGGTCTTTTTTAATTCAACGCCATCCGGCATCAGCGTGATCGCGGCAACCGAATCTTTTTTAATGTCCACAAGCTTGCCGGCGGCTTCTTTTTCCTTTTCACGTTTTTCGCCGCCTTTGATTTCATAAAAATAAACGTAGGCGCCAACCGCTGCAGTAAGAACCAAAAGCATCAAGGTATTGCGGAATTTCATCTTTTCTACTCTCCACTCCTTGCGTGTAACGCGTATTGAAAAAAGCTATGTCAATTGAGGTGAAAACGTTACACGTTTCACGTTACACGAATTTCTTTATCAAATAAGCTGTTGTCGACGAGTGTGTGCGTTACCGCCGTTTCACATAAACCGCAATCGCCGCGCCGAAGGCTGCAAGCGGCAGCAGGAAAAGGCTCACGAGCAAAATCACTTTCGAGCCAGAGGCTGTCAAGCTGATGCGCCGGTCTTCCGGATTCTTCGGCGGGATGGCGATCAAGTCTTCTTCTTCCGCCAGCCAGCTCAACGCGTTCATGAAGAGGTCGCCGTTTTTCTGAAAGCCGAACAGATAATTGGAAGCAAAATCGGAATCGCCGAATACCACCAAGCGGCTATTTCCGGAGCCGTTCGACCCGGTGCCATCAGAAGTGGCGCTTCTCGTCGCGGCGACGCCGAGGGGAAGCGGGCCGCGATGATCGGTGGGATCCGGCTTGACGCGACCGCTGCGCAGCTCTTCCATATCGGTTTCGCCCCAACTGTTGGACGAAGTGCTCGCGAAAGCCTCGACAGTTACACCCGAAGGCTTTTCACTCATAACCGTCAACGAGCGCGTGTTCGGGTAGGCCGTCATGAAACTGCCAAATTTTTCCGTGATCGCATGCTTGGAATAACCGGTGACCACCGGCATATCCGGCCCGCCGCCAAAAAGCTGGCCGATGCCGGAAAAATCGAGAATGAAATCATTCTCCGGCTGAATGCCGTATTCCGCGAGAATTTCATTAAAAGCAGGCGCCGGCTCCGGCTCGAGCAAAAACATCGCAGCGCCGCCTTTGTTGAGATAATTTTTCACCTTGTCAATTTCCGGCGGCAGAAACGGCGTTCTGGCGCCGGCGATCAGCAGCAACGAGCAATCTTGCGGCACACCGGCGGTATCGATCAGCGACACCGTCCCTACCTCATAATTTTTGTCTTTGATGGCTTTCTGCGCGATGCTCATTCCCACGCGCTCCTCGCTATCGACCGCCTTTTCGCCGTGGTTGGTGGTGAAATAGATTTTCTTCTTCTTGTCGCGCGTGACTTTGATGATGGCGTTGGTCATGTCCTCTTCCGTGGCCGTGGTGATCTTTTCATCCTGGCCGCGATAAGAAAAGACTGTGGTGCTCTTGACCGTCAAGCCGTAACGCCGCGCCAGATCCGGCTTTTTGTCCGGATCGATGAATTCGTACTTGAACTTTGGTGTCACCGCAGCAAATTCTTTGAGTAGATCGGATATGAGATCTTGCTCTTGTGGTAGATAAAAAGCGAAGACGCGCAAATCCTCCTGCAGATTCGTCAAAACTTTCTTGGTTTGATCCGAAAGGCTGAATTGGCGCGCCGCGGTGGTGTCCTTTCGCCAGGAATGCTTGCCGGCGATATAATTGCCGAAGCCCAACAAGCCGAGCACCAGGACGCACATCAACACCGCGTTGGCCGTTTGCAAAGCGCCGCGGCTGGTCACAAAATCAATGATCGCTTTGAAATTGAAAACAGCGTAAAAAATCAGCAGGGCGCCGCCAACGGCGAGAGGGGCTATCTCCTGCCATTGCCACACCGATCTAACGTAATGAATCAAAAGACCGGCGGCAATTAAAATCAAACCGAAAATGCCTGCTTGGGCACTGTATTTTTTCATCGCGCTCCTCTCCATCGGGCAGATTCAACCGTCACGTAGGTGAGAAAAATTCCGCCAAACATAAAGCTCAAATAGTAAATGAGATGTTTGGTGTCGATAATGCCTTTGGAAAAATCATCGAAATGCTCAATCGGCGAAATGCTGGAGAAAAACTGCGCCAAAGTCGGGCCGCTAAAATTGGCCAGCCAGCCCAAGGCCAGAATTGCCACGTTGACGGCGAACGCGCTGACAAAGGCGATAATCTGGTTTTCCGTGAAGGCACTAAACAAAAGTCCGAGCGAAATAAAGCAGCCGCCGACGAGCAGCAGCCCGAGATAACCGCTGAGAATCGGCATCAGCTCCGGGTTGCCGAAAAAGAAGAGCAGGCCGACGAACACACCCGTCGCCAGCAGCATCACCAGATAAAACACCAGGGCTGAGGCGAATTTTCCCAGCGTGATTTGCCAGTTGGTGAGCGGCGAAGTGGCGAGCAGCTCCATCGTGCCTTGCCGTTTTTCCTCGGCAAACAGCCGCATAGTGAGGCCGGGCATCAGGAACAAGCCGATGATCGCGATGTTATGCAGCAACGGGCGGATCGCCATCATGTTGACGTTCACCGGTTGCGGCGCCTGGCGATACTGTTGCGCCATCATCATCGACTGCATGCTCATCCGGTCGAACCAGTTGATGATATTATAAAAGAACAAGCCGGTGGCCACGATGAAAAATCCGAGCACGACGTAAGCCACGGGCGAGAGAAAATAGCTTTTCAACTCGCGTTCCAGAATAGCCAAAAAATTTCTCATGCGGTCGCACCTCCCTCTTCCGTTGTCAAATTGAGAAAGACTTCTTCAAGCGTAAAATCTTTGGCGCGGAGTTCCAACAAGCCCCAGCCGTTTTGCACCACGGCCTGCGCCAATTCGCGGCGAACGTCGCGTCCCGGCTCGCATTCGATCTCGTAGCGGTTGATGCCGTCAGCGG
>JBOHQZ010000102.1:0-12374 GCA_050732275.1 bacterium | reverse complement strand
TCGCCATCGAAAAAGGAGCAGAAGCAAAGAATGGGAATGTGCGAGAGTACGCAAACCGGTGTGGTCTGCGGCGTTTTGCTCAAATCATCTTGTAGCCACGCGAATTGCTCTTCATCGAGCTTCGCAACGTAACCACCCTTCGCAACGTGCGTGCTGTCGAGTACGATGAAATGCCAGCCGGCTTTATCGAAACTGTAATAGCGCGTCGTAAGGCCGAACTCGTCCAGCGCCCACAGCTTGCCATAAAGCTGATCTTGTTTGATTACCTTTTCCTTTATTTTCCAGCCCCACACGTCGTGGTTGCCGATGCAATGCACCATGGGCAGTGAGCATTCATTCTTCAGCACACTTTGCCAAATCTGCCATTGCGTTTTTGTTCGCACCTTATCAGCTTTGAGTGCATCCATAATCGAGTCGCCGCCGTTGAAGATGATGTCCGGCTTGTTGCTCAAGCTTTGCGCATGTTGCAGCGCGCGAGCCATGCCCTCCGGCGCGGATTTTTCCGGCTGAACGTGAACATCGGTAAGATGCGCGATGCGCAAGACGCGCCGGCGCGCTGGATTCGGTTTTGGTTTTACAGCCGCCGCAGAAAATGGTGGCAACGCCGCTGCGCCTATTGTTGCGCCGGCGCCGCGCAAAAAATTTCGCCGTGATATTTCTTTTTTCATTATCTCGCGCTTCCGTTTTTATACTAGTGTCGGCGGCGTGACCGCGACGAGCGTTTTTTCTGTTTACTACCTCCCTTTCTGCGCGCTTGGGAAGCTGTGCGCGAAGGCACGATTTCGGTTTGACGCTTATTAAAATCCAACAGTACTTTTGGCTTGAGCGTCAACAAAAGATCGCGGCCAACTAAAGCAACGCGGTCAGGATTGATTTTAACAAATGGACTTATATGCCAGTCAGGGACACAATAGATCATTGTCTCAAAAGCAAAAGCTTTGCCTGCTTTTGAAGACAATTGAAAACGAAGAGATTTCGCCACGCCATGATATGGCTGATTCAGGTGTCGAGAAATCTCGTAATAATCTCCAACTTCAGCCTGGATCAGATTTCTATCACGTAGAAAATCGTAATCTACAAAAGTGCCGGAAGCGCCTATGTCAAAATCACCAACCAATTCAACAATATTTGAAGCCGAACTCAAAGTTACCGGAAGGGTTGGATAATAATCTCCGGGATCATTGGTCGCATGCCAAGCCGAATTGCTTTCTTCAATAGCCATCAAATCGTCATTGATAAAGACAAAAGGAAATTTTCCTGTGCGCTGAGAAACTTCCACATTTTGTCTTGCCATGGGCAGATTCTTTAAGCTCTTTCCCCAATCGATAACTTCGCCATCAATCACCACCAGCCAAGCCGCTTTCAACTCCAAGAATTTATTTTTTAGCCAGAGATGATTTTGCTCTTTCAAACGCCGTTGCAGCATGCCACGTTCTTTGGGAGAAAGTCGCTCGTATTCGTCAAGCGTCAAATTTTCGCCAATGAATTCAGCGGGCTTTTCTAAGGTGACATCACGCCGAAATGTCGAGTGATCAGTACTTTTTGGTGAAAGGACCCGCTTCGGTTTAGAATGGTTAACGATCTCCCAAATCGATTGCAGCGCGGCAGGATCGACTTGATCAAGATTGGCTTTGATGTTTTCAATCATGCTTTCGTGACTCATAGCGGCCCTCATGATATTTGATTATAGACCATAGCATATCAACGCAAGCTTGCTCAAAAAAAAACGCCCGAGCAGGTCCGGGCGTTTCTTTTTTTCAGCCTCAAAAAACTGCTAAAATCCCTTCATTTTTGTGCCTATCATCAAAACGACAAAACCAATCGCCACCAGCCAAAAAGAATTGGCAGAAACGTAGGCGATGGCAACGAATTTTCCCAGAATGCCAAGTACGCCGAGAATCACTGCGATGAGCCATAGACCTTGGGTGGGTGCGTTCAGTTTCATTTCCCTTCCTCCGAAAAAGTGAATAACTGAAAAACGGTGAATTGGTCACACCCTTCCTGGAAATTTGAGTGCCACTGAAGCAATATCTTCGAACTCAAGTGCTGGGCCTCGACAATCCTTAATTTCAACGAACGATTTGCTTGCGAGTAAATATGGCAAATTTTTTATCGGAACGCAAGCGTTTTATTACTGCTCGTAACATTGTAGCACGGCAACTTGCCACAACCAAATCTGTCAACCGCGAATTAACGCGAATCACTGCGAAAGAAATTAGCGTACATTCGCGTGAATTAGCGGTTCGTTAAAAAATCCTACGGACGCAGTCTTCGCGGTCGTGCCTGCCCTGGCGCCCACCGTGCCACGCGGTACCGCAGGCCAGGGATAGTTTTTTCAGAGTAATACTATTTCATTCGTATCGCAGCGCGACGATCACATCCTGCCGGGCCGCGCGATAGGCCGGATAGAGGCCGAAGACGATGCCAACGGCGGCGGCAAACAAAAAACTGACCAGTATCGGCTCGGGCGAGATCAGCGTTTTCCAACCCGCCCAATTTGCCAGCATCTTTGAGGCGCCCACGCCGGAGAGCACGCCGATGATGCCGCCGGTGAGAGAGAGCGCCAAAGCCTCCATTAAAAACTGAATCAAAATATCTTTTCGTTTCGCGCCGATGGCTTTGCGAATGCCGATCTCACGCGTGCGCTCGGTCACCGAAACGAGCATGATGTTCATGATGCCGATGCCGCCGACGATCAGCGAGACGACCGCAATGCCGGCGAGCAGCATGGTAAAGGTTTTGGAATTTTCTTCAAGCGTGGCGAGAATGTCGGCCTGGTTGCGGATGCTGAAATCGTTGTCCTGACTGTCGCGCAAGCGGTGTTGCTGACGCAGAACCTGCTCGACGTCGTAAAAAGCTTTTTCCATCAGCGCGGCGTCCGCCACCTGCAGCGAGGCATTGTTGATATAATCAACGCCGAACAGCCGCATTTGCGCCGTAGCCAACGGAATCAAAACTTGATCGTCCGGATTCATCCAACCGCTGGCCTGGCCTTTGGTTTCGAGCACGCCGAGGATCTGAAAATTCATCCGGCCGATGCGCAAGGTTTTGCCGACCGGATCGTCTTTCGGATCGAATAAATTGTCCCGCACCGTCGAGCCCAGCAAACAAACGCGCGCGCGCGCCACCTCTTCTTGCGCCGTGAAATAGCGTCCGGCCACGGCCTTGACGTTGCGCACTTCGCCGTAGTTCGGCGTGGTGCCGACGATGCGCGTGTTCCAGTTGCGGTTGCCATATTTGACTTGCGCGCCTCGCCTAAATTCCGGCACCACGGCAACGACGTCTTCGCATTGCGCCGAAACCGCTTCGACATCCTTGCGTGTGAGCCTCGTGCTGCTGCCGACCGCCGCCACCACCGGACCGGATCTGGAGGAACCCGATTCCACGTAAAGCAAATTCGACCCCAAAGCTTGAATACGCTCCGTGGTCGCTTGTTGCGCGCCTTCGCCGAGCGCGATCATCGTAATCACCGAGCCGACGCCGATGATGATGCCGAGCATCGTCAGCGCCGAGCGCATTTTGTTGGCTCGCACCGAGTCAAAAGCGACGCCGATGCCTTCTCGTAGATCCATGGGAACTTTGCTCCAAGAAATAAGGTTCGTAGTAATCCCTTCAGGGATACAGGGTCTTTATTGGGTAAAAGCCGGAAAAATTCTAAAAATTTTTGCCTCATTCAGCGTCTATTCTAACGCGGAGACGCGCAGAGATTCTTTCCTGGTGATCAGAAAAGTAAAACCAACCTCGACCGCCTAAAGGCGTAACTACGAACGGTTACCGCTTGCCGCCGGAGGGCTGCTGGCCGCCGCCAAATCCGCTGAAACTGTTCATATTGCGCATGCGATTCATCATTTCCTGTCGAGCGGCGGCAGCGCGACTGGTGCTGAAAACGAGCACGCTATCGCCTTCTTGCAAGCCGCTGACCACTTCAGCAAGATCAAAATTGCTCACGCCAATTTGCACTCGACGCGGCATGAAACGCCCTTCGTTCTTCACGAGCACAAACCTCCTTGGAGCTTGTCCGTTGCTTGACGTGTTATCACGAGCAAAGCCGGGCGTGCCGCCATTCGCGCTTCCCCCCGGTCCGCCACCGTTTGAAAATTGTTGGCGCATCCTGGCACGCACCGAATCCGGCATATTGCGCCGCCCTTGCCCAAACATGGTGGAATCGTTGCCATACATCGACGCCAATTGCGTGCGAATTTCCGCAAACTCCTTTACCGCTTGCTTAGCCACCAACAAAACATCTTGCCGATCGGCCACGGTTAAATCGACCGTCGCATTCATTCCGGCTTTCAATTTATTATTCGTATTCGCCACCACGACCGTGACGTTGAACGTCGTGACGTTTTGCTCAACTTTCGCCAACGGCGCCACGCGCAAAACGTAGCCATAAAAGACCTCGTCAGGGAAAGCATCGGGAACCACTTTGGCTTTCTGGCCGATATGTACCTGGCCGATGTCCACTTCATCGACTTCCGCGTAGATGTAAACGCTATCCGTATTAGCGACCGTCGCGATGAGCGTGCCGCCGCTGACGGAATTGGTGCCGGAAGAAATGACCTGGCCGGCTTCAACGGTTTTCTGCAAAACGAGGCCATTGATCGGCGACCTTACTACCGCATCTTTCAGCCGCGTATCGGCGGCCACCAGCTCGCTTTCGGCTTTGATTTGCTGCGCCTTGGCCCGCACCTCCTCCAGCTTGATTTGATCGATTTCAGCCTGAGAGAGCAGGCCGCGATTAAAAAGCTCCGTCTGCCGTTTGACGTTGCTCGCGGTTTGCGCCGCCGTCGCCTTGGCTACTTCGAGATCGGCAACGGCCTGTTCGTAGGCGTTGCGCAAATCGGTTTCGTCGATGCGCGCGATCAGCGTACCCTTTTGGATAGGGTCACCCTCTTCCACCGGCATCGTTAAAATCTGTCCGGAAGCTTTGCTTTTGACTTCGACTTTTTGTATTGGCTCCACTTTGCCCGTAGCGGAAACCAGCGCCGTCAAATCACCGCGCGTAACAACGGCGGTGCGCTGAGAAAGACCGACCGGCGCACTCTTTACCGCGGGCTGGCGCGGCCACAAAAAATAACCGCCCACGAGAATGACTATGACCAACCCTGAGAGAATAAGCGCTTTCTTGCTCATACTAAAAAGCTCCTTTGATTTTGATGCGCAAATGTTTTCACTAATAATCTCGCTAATTTCAAATTTCCTCATCCCATTCTTGCCGATCTTGGGCGGCGCGACCAAAACCACAACCCAAGCAACAACACGGTTCCGCCGATAATCAGCCAACTCCATGACCTCATGAAATCAGTTTGAACTTGATCTTTTCTGACCAAAACCAGGCTGGCTGCCATCTTTTCCAATTCTTCTGTCGCCACTTCACCGAGCAAGCTGTAGGCAACGCCGGCTTGTTCGCCGCGTACGAGACTTAACGCCTCGCGATTCGGCCTCCTATCCTTTTTGGATTTTAGATCACGGTCTCGATCATGGTCCGCGCCGGAAAATTCAAAAAGCGACAATGTGGTCAAGCCATCGCTGTATTGAAAATGATAATAAATCTTTTTGTCACGATGAATGGCTTTAACCTGGCGAAAATGGAATCCCGCCGGCGGCTCACGCGGCAGTAGAAGCGCGTCCATCGCGCCGGCGATGAAGGCGCTGAGATCGGTAAAATTATCCACCTCCACCTGGTTCGGCGCGGCGCGTTTTAGCGAATCCGGCAATGCCACGACGGCCGAATCGACGCGCGCAAATTCAATCTCACGAAAAAATGAAGTGGAAATCAAATTGTCAAAACGATCGAAGCGTTGGGTGCGCAGCAAAATGCCGGCGGCGCGGTCTGGCCAAATTTCGAGGCGGCCGCGATGGGAATTTTTTGGTATAAAACGAAAGTGCTCGGTTGGGCGGCCCAGCAACATTTCACCCGGCTCCACTCGAATGTGATAATTCTCGCGCAGCCAATCCAATTCTGCAGCATGGCGCAGCGCTTCGAAAAACATCGGCGACTCGCCGCGCTCGGTGCGGGCGAAGCGCCCCACGTGCCGATTGCCCACAAAACGCACGGATTCGCCGTCGATGAAGAGAACCGCGCCGTGCAGCTTTTCCGGCTCGAGAAATTCGATGCGCGCCTGGGCGGGATGGCGATGCCAAATGTGGCGGACGACGGCGAGCGTCGTATCCTCGTGACGAAACTCGCGCACCCAAATTCCCGCAAAATCCTGCTGGCGCTGCGCCGCGATGATGCGAGCGAGATCATCATTTTGCGGTGCTGAAAAAATATATCCGTTTAGGCACAGAATAATCGTCATGGCGAGGAGCGTAGCGACGCAGCAATCTCTAGGATTGCTGCGTCCCGCTATGAGCGGGACTCGCAATGACAACATCAACCAACACCAAATGAGTATTATAAAAACCAAGCTAACGATCTGAACCACGGCCATTCTCCGTGAGCAATAACGCCGACAATGTTTCAGTAGTAAACGCGCCTTGATCCTGCGCTATGGCATGCTCGCGCAAAAACAGACGCAACTCTTCTTGTGAACTCGCCGTCACGATGGGTTTCTGCTGAATGAGATTATACGAAAAGATCAACAGCACCAAAGTCAACAACGCCAAAACCGGCGCCGGACGCAAGCGCCGCAGCCAGGCCGTTGCCGGCAAGCGCGGAGGTTGCGGTTTTCGCGCGCGGCGCAGATGGTGTACCCAGCGCTCGATCTCCACCGGCGGCAGCTCCGGCCGGCGAAGCTGTTTGAGCGTCGCCGCGGTCTCCAGCAATTCGGCAAGCTCCTTTTGGCAATCGCTGCACTGCTGGAGCTGCTCCTGAATTTTGGCCAACTCTGATGCGGAAGCGCTTCCCTCAGCAAAACGCATCAACTCGAGTGGATCGTGCGAACAGGACATAACAAACTCGCATGCATTAAGATTTTTATATAAGTGAAGCGAGAGCGCGTTGGATTATTGGATTGATGGATTATTGGATTTCTGCTGAATATTGCACGCATCACTCCAATGCTCCAGCAATCCATTACTCCAACAATCCATCACGCCATAACTCCACAATGCCTATCTTCATTGGCGAAACTCATGCAGAAACGGCTGCATGGCGCGGCGCGCGTAATACAGCCGCGACATCACTGTGCCTTCGGGAATCTCCAACATCTCCGCGATTTCACGCTGACTGAAGCCTTCCAAATCATACAGGATCAAAACCAAACGTTGCGGCGGCGGCAGCTTTTTCAAACCGGTATCGATGGCGCGATGCAACTCCACCTGCTCCTGCTCGCGATGCGGATCGCTTTCGCCGGCAAAGCTTTCAAGCCAATCGGTTTCCGGCAGAGAATGCCCCGGCCGCAAAAAAATTTTCTTGAACCGGCGCAGCGCCCTGGCTTGATTGAGACAGATATTGGTCAAAATGCGAAAGAACCACGTCGCGAACCGGCCGCGAAAATCAAACTTGCCGATATTCGTGTAGGCGCGCAGAAAAGCCTCCTGCACGGCATCGGCAGCGTCTTCGGGGTTACGGCAAAACCGGCGGGCCATACGCAACGACTTGGGAAGGTAATGCCGCACCAGCGTATCGAAAGCCGAATCATCACCGCCTTGAATGCGCCGAATCAGTTCTTCATCTGCCGGCCATTCCGCCGCCGAGGCTTGCTTCATAATTTTATATACACCGCAATCGGCAAAAACCTTCAATCTTTTTCTTTGGAAAATAGCTGCCCGTACAAAGCGTCACCAATTTTGTATGAAAAGAGGCCGATGACCAGACCGCCGAGATAATCCTTAACGGTGATCATGATGGGCAAATCCAGGCTCCCCAACCTTTGCAAGAGGAGAATGGTGATGGTTGAAACCACCGAACCGGCGAGAAAAAAAGTCATGGCTTGCGCCATCGGTTTTTCAGTAAGCGTTGGTTTTCCGGTTTTGGCTGCGCGCAGCTTGCGGTAAGCCGGCACAAAGATGGCGAGAAACAGCGCTCCCAAGATGCCGCCGCGCACGACCGCGCTGAATGGCGGCGCCAAAGTTATTGACGCGGTCTGCTCCATCGAGTGCCGGGCGGTTTCTCCGCTCGCGTGATATTTGACCAAACCTTTGACGACATAATCGCCGGGCGCCATGAGGAGCGTTTCCGTCTCATAGAAATATTTTTGCCAGGGAATCTCGACGCTGGGAATAGAGAGTCGGTAGGTTCGTTGCGACCCCGGCGGCAACGACTCCACCGTTTCGATGAGCTTCGCGTTCAGCATGGGACGTATGGCTTTCATGCGCTCGGGCAAAAAGACCACGACGCTATCGATATCGAACGCCTTCGACTGCAAGTTGGTCAAGACGACATCGATGTCGAGAGCCGCGATGATCGACGTCTCGGCTTGGTAGATGAGAACGGATAAATAGGGCCGATTTTGCAGCGCCGATCGGGCTTCCGGCGGGATTTGTGCATGTAAAGGAATATCCGATCCCCCCAAAAACAAACATGATAAGAAGAGCAGATTTTTTCTCGTCATAAACATAGTGTGACAAATTATCGCATTGAAACCAGTCAACCGCAAATGAACGCGAATCAACGCGAATAAAAAATTAGCGTACATTCGCGTAAATTAGCGGTTCAGTGAAAAGCTTCGCGGTCATGCTAGATTCTCCAAGGTAATCTATTATGAGACGACAACCGGTTCATTTTTCGCACGTCAACGCCCAGGTCAGGTTCCGGATTTCGCGTTGAATTTTCTTTTTGAGCGGGGTTGGCAAGCCGGGGGTTTGTTCCCACTCTTCGAGGAAGTCGCGATACGATTCCCATTCTTCGCGGCAATTGTCCTGCTCCCCACACAATCTTTGGCGCAAATCTTTGTAAGGCACGATCGGAGTTTCCTGCCAGGTTGGACAGCGAAACAGCCAGTATCGCCACAAGTTCACGGATTCGGTGCTGAAGTACAGCGGCGAAATATCCAAAAACTTTTCAAAGAGATCGCGAATGCTGTGCTCGCCGCGATTGCCTCTTCTGACGACAGCATTGCCAAGGTGGCGAACCGCTGCCTGAATTCGATAAGAAGAAGTGCCTTTAATGGTTCGGCGTTGATCGTCAGCCAAGTTGCCATACCATTCGATATAATCCTTCCATTTCTGCACGGCAGCATCCGCAAAGTGCAGGATTTGCTCTTCGTCCTCCATTTCATTGCCGCGCTCGAGATAAAGCTGGGCAATGTCCCATTTGAGAATTTCTTGTTGAAAAATGCTCAATTGCGCCACCGCATCGGGTTGGCGGTCAGCCTGCTCCAGGAATTGCAACGCCGCGGAACGATTGTTTTCCTGCACCGCCTTATTCGCCTGGCGGATGAGATTGGGAACCGTGTCACGATTGCCGGGGTCTGCCGGTTGCGCCACGCCGATCGTGGCTTCAAAAACCATCAACAACGCCACGCAGAATATCAAATGCCGGAAATACGTATACCGAATCATTGATAATATCCAAGCAAAACTCAAAAACGCAAAACTTGAATTTTAACGAAACAACATCCCGCTAGCTCCCAATGCAACAATTTTAGAATGGCTCAGCAGGGGCTTTGGGTGTCGTTACGCACGAACAAGAAATCTTGGGGCAAAAGGATAAGGCAGAATATACACAGCATTTTCTGAAAAGTCAAGTCCGACTGGTGCTTTAAGATGCCAGCAGATACGCGGCCAATTTGTTTGGCAAATTTTACTTGATTGTTAAGCCGCGAGGTGTTACTTTGTCGCAGGGCAGTCGGCGCGTAGAATTGCAGGTTTCACACATTAATCGTTTTAAGCCAATGCGCGAACCCGTGTTAAGCCAGGCCATCGAAGACTATTTGAAGGCTATTCATTTTTTGCACCTTACCGAAAAGCGCGTTTCCACCTCCGCTATTGCGGAGCGTCTCGATGTGGCGCAAGCTTCGGTGACCGGCATGATCAAGAAAATGGCGGAAATGAAGCTCGTCGAGCATTCGCCCTATCAGGGCGTCGAGCTTACTCCCGCCGGCGAAAAAATCGCGCTCGAAATCATCCGCCATCACCGCCTGCTCGAGCTTTATCTCGCCGAGGCCATGGGTTACAGTTGGGACAAAGTGCATGACGAAGCCGAAAAGCTCGAGCACGTCATCTCCGAAGAGTTCGAAGACAAAATCGACGAATTTCTCGGCCGCCCGACGGCCGACCCGCACGGCGCGCCAATACCGACGAAGGACGGCCAAATGCCGGCGGTGACATGTTTTGCTCTTTCGCAAGCCGAGGCCGGTGACCGCGTCGTGGTGCGCATGGTCTCGGACCGCGACGCCGAAAAATTGCGCTATTTCGGCAAGATCGGCCTTTATCCTAATATTGAAATCGACGTGATTGAAAAAGCGCCGTTCAACGGCCCGGTACACATTCGCCTCAATGAGGTTTCCCACCATCTTGGCCGGGAGTTGGCCGACGTGATCTTGGTGGATCGCGTGGAAAAAATCACCGAGGGCAAAGCGCAGAGCGTGTCGTAATTTCTACATGCATGATGATTCGCAGATAAAACACTCTTTAACACCGATGGTCTCATAAAAAAATGGCTAAAAATAAAGATCATCATGTTAATCAATTTTTTGCGAATTTTAGTCTGCTTTACATTCTTTCTCTCTTCGGCTTGTCTCTTCGCCCAAGGCGTTTGGCAAACCCAAGCGCCGTTGCCAACGCCACGCAGCGAAATAGCGGCTGCCGAATTGGATGGAAAAATTTACGTCTTCGGCGGCATCTTGGAAAGTGAAGCCGCTACCAACGCCGTTGAAGTTTATGACATTGCCGAAGACCGTTGGACTGCCGCAGCGCCATTGCCGATAGCGCTTCATCATATTGGCGCGACCGCGGCCAATGACAAAATTTATGCGGTAGGCGGATTGGGCGGCGGTTTCGTTCCAGTGAATACGCTTTTCGAATATGACCCGCTGACGAATCAATGGTCGCGTAAAGCTGATTTGCCGGCAGCGCGCGGCGCCATGGCGGTTGCCGTCGCGGATGGGAAAATTTATGCGCTCGGCGGCCAAAAGCCGGGTATCGTTGCGACCACCGATAATACGCAATACGATCCGCAGACAAATTCGTGGCGGGAGTGGGTGCCCATGCCGACGGCACGAGAGCATGCGGCAGCAGCCGCGATCGACGGCAAAATTTATGTTGCCGGCGGACGCCAAGGCTTTCTGGCGACGAATCTCAGCACATTGGAAGTTTACGATCCGGCCGCATTCCGATGGAAATCACTGCCAGACATGCCCACGGCTCGCAGTGGCATTGCGGCGGTTGCATTGAATGGGCGCTTGTATGTTTTCGGCGGCGAGTCGGCTCCAGGCACCTTTAATCAGAACGAGGAATTTGATCCGGCGACGGAAAGTTGGCGCGCGATGACCGCAATGCCGACAGCTCGCCACGGCTTGGGAGCGATCAGCTTTGGCGGCAAAATTTACGTGATTGGCGGAGGCCCACAACCGGGTTTGTCCGTTTCCAATGCTCATGAAGTCTTCACGCCACCGACGACGCGGGTGGAAGAGGCGACCGCAACGATCCGAAATTTTCGCCTGCTCCAGAATCATCCGAATCCGTGGAGCAGAAGCTCGCCGTTTCCGCAAACCATTATTCGCTATCATCTGCCGGAGGCAGCCGAAGTGAGCGTATCGATTTACAATGCGCTCGGCCAACGGGTTCGCCTGTTGTTGGCGGAGAGCACGCAATTGGCCGGCGAGCATTCGGTGAATTGGGATGGCCACAACGACGCGCAAAAAGCCGTACGCACCGGGATTTATTTTTATCAACTGGAAGTGGGAAGACGAACAGCGTGGGGAAAACTGATAGTGATGGAATAGCAAACGTTTGTAGTTGCGCCTTTAGGCGCCCTTCGTCTGAGGCAAAGATGTCTTTGCAAAGGTCATGGTTGTGAAAAACTTTACATTGCTGCGCCTGAAGGCGGCCACGACGAACTCACAAACTCACGGCAAATTTTCCTGCAAAACCCGCAGCACATTGCCTCCCATAATCAGCCTGATTTCCGCTTCAAAAAATCCCTCCGCCATTAACGCCTCGGTGAGCTGAACCAAGCCGGCGGTGTCAAATGGTGTCTTCACCGCGCCATCGAAATCCGAGCCGAGGCCGACGTGTTCGACGCCGGCGAGATCGGCGGTATAACGAATAGCGTTGCCGATGGCTTGGACGGTAGTGGCGCAAACCGCAGCGTCGAAATAAGCGATGCCAATCACGCCGCCGGTTTGGGCGATGCGTTTGATATGGTCATCGCTGAGATTGCGAGCGCCGTCACAGGTGCCTTTGACACCGGTGTGCGAAACCAGCACCGGCTTGGTGGCTATGGCAAGTACGTCGTCAATGGTTTGCGGCGAGGCGTGCGCCACATC
>JBOHQZ010000101.1:0-12441 GCA_050732275.1 bacterium | reverse complement strand
GATGATCGCGATACGCTCCAAATTAGCTATGTGGATCCGGTCGACGCCTCGGATCGGAGCCGATCTTCGGCGCTGGTGGTGCGGCGCGTGTTCGGCACGCTGACGGCCGAAAACTTCTTCGGCACCCGGATTGATTCGATCAGCATCGGCGACTCACTCTATGTGAGTCTGACTGGAGAAGCCGATCAGAACGATTCTCCCACTGTCCGCGATACGCTCAGCGTCACCGTTTCCAATCCGAGGGCCAACGACCGGGAGACGATGGTTCTGATTGAAACCGGTGTGAACACCGGCAATTTCCGCAATTTGGTCGGCCTGCCCTTCGTGATTGAGGGCTCGACTTTTGGCAACAACCGGCTGTCAGCACTTGGCGGAGATAACGTCACAGTGAGCTACGTTGATCCCAACTTTCCGAATGAAACGCCAACGACAACATCCGTCGCCGTCCGCGCCTCGCCGGGCGGTATTGGCCCAATGAATGAAGCTTTCCTTTTCATTATCGCACCGAATCCATATCGGGTCCAGCAACATCGGCAATTGAATATTAGAGCGCGAGTGCGAACCGGCGCGATGACTATTCGCCAAATCGAAATCTATAACCTCGCCGGTGAAAAGGTCCGGACTCTAACTGGTACGCAAACCCGGCTGGGAATCAATGCGACGATCAGCGCCAACCAGGGCTTGGTGGATTCGAGAGGCTGGTGGAACATACAAGGCAACGACGGCGTCACCGTGGCGAGCGGCACTTATTTTGCGAAGATTTACGTCAGATTGATCAATCAGGCGAGCGGCCGGGAAGAAGAAGCTTCAGTGCTCCACAAGTTTGTGATCATTCAATAAAACACGACAAAAAAACGGACAAACCAACACGGGCTTTATGGACATGCGCGGACCAACGCAGCGATGCTCGAGCCGTATTCGTATCCGTTGACGAAGGCTGCGTTACTTTTCGCGAATTGTTGTCAGGACCTTTGCCATGAAATTCAATTTTAGATTTGCGCTGCGTTCAAGTTTTGGAATTTTTATTTTGCTGGCTGCTTTCTCCTCCGTCGAGGCCCAGAATGGTGCAGTGACCGGGCGCTACGCCGCACCGATTCTTGGCATCAGCCCGTACGCGCGGCAGGTCGCCATGGGAGAAGCCTTCACGGCGCTGGCCAACGACATCAACGTCATGCGCTACAACGTCGGCGGTCTCGGCAATTTGCGTCACATCATGCTGTCAACGCATTTCCATAATTGGATCGACGACACGCAGCAAGGCGCTTTTGAAATCGCCTTGCCCTGGCGCTACGGCGTTGCCGGGTTCAATTTGACCTATTTCAACGAGGGCAAAATAGAAGAGAGGGATGAGAATTTCAATCTCACCGGCAACACGGTCGAAAGCAACGATCTCGTGTTCTCGTTTGGTTACGGTTACCACCTGCGGGTGCTGGGCAATACGCTTTCCTTCGGCGCCGGCGCCAAATTGTTTCGCCAGAGTCTGGCGGGCGAGGCGGCCACCGGAACCGGCTTGGACGCCGGTTTGCTTTACGCCTTGAAAAACCTTTCATTTGGTGCGACGCTGCAAAATTTCACTTTGAGCAAGGTCAAATTCATCAACGCCGAATATTTGTTGCCGGAGACCGTGCGTGGCGGTGTGGCCGTGCGCTTGCCGCTCGGTCGGAAGTTCAAGCTCAATGTCGGCACGGACGTCGCCAAATACATCGGCAGCGCCGGCGACGACCCGCGGATTTATTCCGGCGGGGAGCTGCGCATTTCGGAAGTTTTCGCCGTGCGTGGCGGCTACAAATTTCACGACACCGAGCTGTCGCGGTGGGGCGCCGGTTTCGGTGTGATCATTCCGATGAATTGGCTGGGGCGTTCTCTCACCGAGCTGGATTATGCCTACAGCCCGATGGGCGCTTTTGATACGCAGGCCCATCGCTTTTCGCTTTCTTTTACATTCGGCAAAGTCGAGCCGGTCGGTTCGATTGCCGACACCGAGGACATGCTCAAAATGCGGGACCAGGTCGCGCGCGAGCTGGAAGCCGCGGCGCAAGCCCGCAAAGAAGCCGAAGAAGCGCGCCTCGCTGCCCAGGAAACGGAAAAACGTTTGAAAGACCTCGAAGCGGAAATGGCGGCACGGCTGGCGCGCGCCAAGCAAATTGCCGATTCCAGCGGCGGGAAAATCGAGATTAAGCCGGTTGAAGAAGGCAATGTATTGAGCAATGTATTAATGACCTTGCGCATCAACTTCGATTTCGACAAATCCATCATCCGGACCGATGAATTTCCAACGATGTTCAGGGTCGCCGATATCTTGCAGACCTATCCGGAAGCCAAGGTGCAAATTTCCGGGCACACCGATAATATCGGACCTGATGATTATAACATGAAGCTCTCGGAAGCGCGCATGAACAGTGTGATGAGCTTTTTGAACCGCCATGGCTTGGACAGCTCCCGCTTTTTCATGCCGGTGCCGTACGGCGAATGGCGGCCGCTGACTGAAAATCGCACGGCGGAAGAGCAGTTCCGCAATCGCCGCGTGGAATTTCTGCTGTTCACCGGCAACAACAAGCCGGTTGTCCCCGAGGGATCGAAGATCACCGAGGTCAAAGTCACCGGCGATTCCACCCTCGCGATCGTCGGCAACGGCCGTCTCAATTACACAACGAGCTTCGTGGATAATCCGCCGCGGCTGATTCTGAAGTTTTCCAAAATTTATGCCGCAGATTCACGCAGCTTTCCTCTTAACAGCGGAAATTATATGCAAGCGCGCCTGGGTTATCACCCCAACGAGCGCAGCACGTGGGTGGTTTTCGATTTGGCCATCGCCCCCAGGCAGCAGCCCACCTGGTTTACCCAGGATAATCGCCTGTTTCTGCCCTTGCGCAACGGTGCGCTCGCGGAGCCGCCGCCGGCAGCAACTGAAAGGCGTCCGAACGAGAGATAAAAATCACGAGAATGGAAAAAAAAGCGGTAACCGCACGAGATGCAGTTGCCGCTTTTTTGTTTTAATTTTGCCCACGAACACACGGAAAATTTCTTTAGTGTATTTCGCGTGTTTGGCGGGCAATAAAAGGTAATTTAACCAAAATCAATCGTCAAAAATAAACACCGACTCCGGATAAAACCGCACGTGGCGCTCCTGCATGCGCATCCGCACGAACGCTTCCAGCCATTCATTTTTATCTTCGAGCGACAAATCCGACCGCAGCACGTCGAGCTGAATATTGACGCGCAGCACGCGGCCGGGAATGCTGTGCCGCGTCAAGCCCGTGGGCAGCTTGAGATTGTCGGTGACGAGCTGCATCACCTCGCTCTTCTGAAACGGCGGGAAGAGAACCAATGCGGCGAGATCGGGATAGAAACTGCGCAGCTCGAGCAAGTTGGTTTGATCGACGCGCTCGAAGGGATGGCTTTTTTTATAGGTATCGATGAGGCGCGTAATGGCATGCACATCCGCGCGCAAATTGCCGCTCGCCGGAATGATGGCGGCTTTTTCATCGGCGGAAAAAAGTGCTGCACCGGCTTTGCGAGTGGCCAACGCGCCTTCGGCCTCTGCGACCGCGACGGTTTCGACGGCGAGTCCAAGCGCGTGCAACTGCGCCATCCAGTCCCGCCACGGCAGCCGCATGACCGCGTGATGCCAGCTCGCCAGCCGCAACGCCGGATCATCGTAATTGATGATTTGCACCGGCACACAATTATAGCCGAGCAGGCGCATGGCGCTGATACGATTGGCGCCGTCGATGAGCAGAAAGCCGGCGGCCGGCGCCAGCGGCGCGACGATGGGAGGGTTGAGCAAACGGCGATCTTCCGCCAAGCGCTCCACCAAGCGCGCCGCGCGCTCGGTCTCCGGCGCTTCGTGAAAACGGATTTGCTCGAGAGGAACGATCCGGAGAATGGGGAAGGGCTTCGAGTTGGACATGTGCTGTTAATAACTTCGTGAAAATTTTTAAATGTCCAACGGATGGAAAAACGACCAACGAATGCTTGAAAACAAATCCGTTGGAAAACGGTTTTGAGCTTTTTGTGTTGATTGATCAGCGCCCCAACAACGCCTCGACTTCGATCACGGCATCCATTTCATCCTTCATGATGTGGATGATGGTGTGGCTGAAGGGCGGATAAGATTCAATCATTGGCAAAATCTTTTTATATTGCGCGGCTGCGGCTTGCTCGGTCAGCAGCGCTTCCTCGAGCATTTTTTTGTGATTTTCGGTGTGCAAGATCGGCGCGGCATCGCGCACCGTCACCGCTTCGCCGCCGAGCGTGGCAATAATGTCGCGCACCTTGGCGGCGTGGCCGAATGATTCCGTGGCTTCCTCCTCAAAATGAGATTTGAGCGTCAGCATTTCCAGGCCTTTGACATACGCTGCGTAATGCGCATACATCGCCTGCGCCCGCAGCTCCCAGCCGAGCGCCTTGTTCAATTCGTTGATGGCTTGTTGCTGATTAGGCAGTTGCACTGGCATATTTTTCCTCCGGGTTGATTGTAGCCCAGACCGCCGGTCTGGGAACTGGTGTGTTTTTTTTACTCAAAACGACGCTCTCAATTTAACCAAAGCCGCCGCCAAGCGCAAGCGGAATTTTGCCCTTGCAGTCTTGCCTCGGTCACAGGTGGACCGTCCGGACGCTGAGTTTCGTGAACTCGCCGGAATCGCGTACGACAAAGCGTCCGGACGGTATTTTTCCACCGACGACTGAGGGTTACTGCACAAAAAGTTTTGCCTTGTGTTTGGCACGTTATTTTTATATTTTATGAAACAAATGAGTTTTGCTGGCCTTGACGATCAAGAGGCTTTACCATGCAAGCATTGAAGGAAGTTCCTTTGATTACGGTTGAAGAGTATCTTGCCCGCGAGCGCGAGGCAGATTACAAGAGCGAGTATTTTAATGGCGAAATTTTCGCGATGGCGGGCGCACTTGAGCCACATAATCTTATCACCGGCAATGTTTTGGGAGAGCTTCATGCACAACTCAAGCCTCGCCCATGTCGCGTCTATCCCAGCGATATGCGTCTGAAGGTGAGTGCCACTGGCCTTTACACTTACTCTGACGTAATGGTCGTTTGCGGCGAAGTGCAGTTTGATGACGATGAGTTCGATACGCTTCTCAATCCGACGGTGATTATCGAGGTCTTGTCCAAATCAACGGAAAGCCATGATCGCATCACGAAATTCGAACACTACAGCAAGCTCAAATCACTGCGGGAATATTTGCTGGTCGCTCAGAACCGTCCTCGTGCCGAGCTTTTCATCAAAGAAGGCGAAGGCCGTTGGGCTTTTTTGACGTTTGAGAACCTCGAAGACGTTGTCAAGCTCGCTTCGATTGACTGCGAGCTGGCGCTGAAAGATATTTATCTCAAAGTCAACTTCAACGAAGCGGATGTTCCCAGGTTGAGAGAGCCTATACAAAAAGTGAGGTAAAATTCCACTTGCCTTTTTGGGCAAAAATTCCGATTTTATAATGTAATGTGTAAGTCGGCTGAGCAAATTTAAAAGAAAATCGCGGTAGGCCGAATCTCACAGAGGTAGTTGAGATCGGCCTTTTTTGTTAAGGAGAAAATTTTTGGAAAAATTAGGCAATTGGAAGCGCAGCCATACCTGCGGCGCTTTGCGCCAGGCGCACGCCGAAACCGAAGTCACGCTCATGGGCTGGGTCGATAGCTGGCGTGACCATGGCGGCGTTTTTTTTGTCGATCTGCGCGATCGCCACGGCAAAACCCAGATCGTTTTCAATCCCGACTCAGGCGAAATTTACCAAAAGGCCAAAGAGCTGCGCTCCGAATACGTCATTGCGGTACGCGGCAAGGTCGCCCGGCGCCCGTCCGGCATGATCAACAAAAATATCGCCACCGGTGAAATTGAAATTACTGCGCAAGAATTAAAAATTCTCAACCCGGCCAAGCCGGCGCCTTTTGAGATCAGCGACCGCGTCGAAGCCGCGGAGGAGCTGCGGCTGAAGTACCGCTATCTCGATTTGCGGCGGCCGGATATGCAGCGCAATTTGCTCATCCGGCACCAGTTGTATAAAACCACGCGCGATTATTTGGATCGCCATGGCTTCGTCGATATCGAAACGCCGATCTTGATGCGCAGCACGCCGGAGGGCGCGCGTGATTATTTGGTGCCGAGCCGGCTTTACAAAGGCAGTTTTTATGCGCTGCCGCAAAGCCCGCAAATGTACAAGCAAATTCTCATGGTCGCGGGCATGGACCGGTATTTTCAAATCGTCCGCTGCTTCCGTGACGAAGACACGCGCGCCGACCGCCAGCCGGAGTTCACACAGATCGACCTCGAAATGTCTTTCGTCGATCAAGACGACGTGACGGTGCTGGTCGAAGGCTTGGTGGCCGAGATGATGCAAAACATTTTGGATAAAAAGATCTCGCTGCCGCTGCCTCATCTCACGTATGCCGAGGCCATGTCCCGCTTTGGCAGCGACAAGCCGGATCTTCGTTTCGGTTTGGAGATTCGCAACGTGACCGCCTTCGCAGCGCAAAGCGAGTTTAAGATTTTCGTTGAAACTGCCAAAAGCGGCAAAACCGTGCAGGCGCTCGCTTTGCCCGGCGGCGCAAAATATTCGCGCAAGCAAATCGACGATCTCACCCAGGTCGCGACCCAATTCGGCGCCAAGGGTTTGGTCGCCATCAAAGTTGCGGAAAGCGGCTGGGAAGGCAGCTCGGCCAAATTTTTTGTGGCGGGATTGATTGAGAAAATCAACGCGACGCTGGGCGCGAAAGCCGGCGACTTGCTGCTTTTTGTTGCCGATGAAGAGGAAAAAGCGCAGCAAGTGCTCGGCGCTTTGCGCTTGCGTCTGGCACAGGAAGAGAAGCTGATTCCCGAAAATTCGTACAACCTTTTGTGGGTTGTTGACTTCCCATTGCTGGAATTCGATCCGGAAGAGAAGCGTTGGATGGCGCGGCACCATCCGTTCACTTCGCCGAAAGATGAAGACATTCCGTTGATGGATACGGCGCCGGAGAAAGTGTGCGCCAAAGCGTATGACCTCGTGCTCAACGGCACCGAGATCGCCGGCGGCAGCATCCGCATTCACCAGCGCGAGCTGCAGAAAAAGATGTTCCACCTGCTCGGCATCAGCGACGCGGAAGCCGAGAATAAATTTGGTTTTTTGATGGAAGCATTCGAGTATGGTGCCCCGCCGCACGGCGGTATCGCGTTTGGCTTCGACCGCTTGGTCATGCTGTTCGCCGGCCGCAAGAGCATTCGGGAGGTGATTGCTTTTCCCAAAACCAACTCCGCGCTGTCGCTCATGGACGGCGCGCCCTCGCCGGTGGATGAAAGGCAGCTTCGGGAGCTGGGGATTAAGTTGGCCTAAAGCTTAAATCGGGTAAAATCTGATTGACTGATTCTGAGAAATTGTTTATATTTAGAATCAAAGATTGGCTCGCGCATTAGATCTTAGGTATGGACTGCATAAATGCGAATCTACAGAGATGTCCATAACAGAAAGGTCAAGTTCTCGGATGAACGTCGCGAGCATGCCGAAACCGAGCATCCGGAAATGAAGGGGCAGATTAATAAAATACGGGAAACTTTATTGAAGCCCGAGAAGATCGTTAGATCAAAGACAGATTCACAAGTCGAGTTATTTTACCGGTACTATCGTGCCACACCGGTTACGCAGAAGTATTCGTGCGTTGTAGTCAAAGTATCGATTCGTGATTTATTTATTATCACAGCCTATTTCACTGATACCATCAAGAAAGGTGAGGTGTTATGGGAAAGGAATTAAAAGTTTGGTATGACGAGGAAGGAGATTACCTGGAAGTGATTTTTGAAAGAAAAGCAGGGTACTTTCGAGAAACGCAAAATGATGCAGTCATGGAAAAAGTTGATGAAAAAGGAAATGTCATTGGTTTTTCGATTCTAAAAGTCAGTTCTTTAAAAGGGCAAAAACCACTTTCAGTCAGTCTCATGAGCAAAGCTGCATAAAGGCGACATTTAAAATAAGGTAGTGAGTGATTTATGCTGAAAGTCATCCGTAGCAAAGGCTTTTATTAACTCGATTGACGCGCCTTTCAAAATTTGGTCGCGCCTTACCGTCAGGGCGTGGTTATCGATGTCGGAACCGGCGATGGGCGCTTTGTCTGCTTGAACGCTCGCCAAAACCCCGACAAGTTTTACATGGGAATAGACGCGAATGCGAGCGCGTTGGTCAAGCTCTCTGAAAAGATTCATCGCAAGCCGGCAAAGGGTGGGCTGGCGAACGCGCTGTTCGTGCAGGCCGCAGTTGAAGATCTGCCGTGTGAGTTGGACGGTATAGCGAGCGAAGTTCACGTGAATTTTCCTTGGGGAAGCCTGCTTCGCGCGGTCGCTGCCGGAGATCGCGGCGTGTTGAGCAACCTGCGGCGAATTTGCGCGCCGGAGGCTGAGTTGAAAATTTTCATGAGTTTCGACCCCGAACGGGATCGCGCCGAGATCGAACGTTTGGAATTGCCTTCCATCTCCGGGGCGTTTTTGAAAACGGTGCTAGTGCCTCGATATCAGGCGGCAGGTTTTAATGTGTTGGAGAGCAACGGCCTTTCAACGGCTGAATGGCCCGAGCTGCGCACCTCATGGGCGCAGCGGCTTCGCGACAATGACAGACGCTCGTTGATTTACATTCTCGCGCGGGCAAGCGAATAAATACTCATTGCGGGCTGGAATGGGAGTCATTGCGAGGCGCTTTTTGCCGAAGCAATCCTCAGGCGGACTCAGTCTTATGATTTTCAAAAGATTGCTTTGCTGAGAAACGCTCGCAATGACCAATACAAAACAACCTTTAACAAGTAAAGCGATTAAAGACTGAAGAGCCTGTAGCTCAGCTGGTAGAGCAGCGGACTTTTAATCCGTTGGCCGAGAGTTCGATTCTCTCCAGGCTCACTTCTTTAACAGCAAAAAGAAAAAAGCAAAAGGCAAGAACCAAGCGCCTATAGCTCAACTGGCAGAGCAGGTGACTCTTAATCACAAGGTTCCAGGTTCGATTCCTGGTAGGCGCACGATAGTAAAGCAAAAAGAAAAATGCAAACGGCAAAAAGCAAACATATTTTGCTGTTTGCTTTTTGCCGTTTGCATTTTGTTTTTCAGAGGGCCCTTAGCTCAGTTGGTTAGAGCGGCGGACTCATAATCCGCTGGTCGTAGGTTCGAGTCCTACAGGGCCCACGTGATACGACCTGCCCAAGCCCAATTCCCGGCTTGGGTTTTTTGTTTTAGTATGGCTTTTTTTTGACAAATGAACCGGCATTTAATCCCGCAAAAACCTGGCAACGCATGTAAATATAATTCTTGTTAGTGTAACGAACGCAGCCAGAACACGGTTCGAAAATCATGCGCTTTATGCACCAACACCAGGAACTGATAACTAAAGTGCAACATTTATAAAATTGGAGGTAACAACCCATCATGTCTCTTAGCATACCTCATGGCGGCAAGCTGGTCGATCGCATTCTCCGCGGCGAGGAGCGCGAAGCCGCTTTGCGGCGCGCCCGCGATGCCCAAAAAATCCCGCTCTCCGAAGTCGGCGTTGCCGATCTGGAAATGATCGCCAACGGCGCGATGAGCCCGCTCACCGGTTTCATGTCCAAAGCCGACTACGACAGCGTCGTGCAGAATATTCGGCTTGCCAACGGCCTCATTTGGTCGTTGCCAATTACCCTGCCGGTTGCCAAAGACCTTGCCGATGGCCTTCACCCCGGCGAAGAGGTCGCGCTGGTGGAAAGCAACGGCGCCGGCGGCGCGATCCTCGGCGTTATGAAAATTGCCGAGAAATTCCAGTATGACAAAACCCGCGAGGCGAAAGAAGTCTATCGCACCACCGAGGCGGCGCATCCCGGCGTGGCGCGCGTTATGAGCCAGGGCGATGTGTGTCTGGCCGGCGAGGTGTGGATGCTCAATCGTTCCTCCAACATCACGTTCCCGGAGTTTCGCCGCGATCCGGCGGAAACCCGGCGCCTTTTCAACGAGCGCGGCTGGAACACCGTGGTCGGCTTTCAAACGCGCAACCCCGTGCATCGCGCCCATGAGTATATTCAAAAATGCGCCATGGAAATCGTTGACGGGCTGTTGCTGCACCCGCTGGTCGGCGAGACGAAGAAAGACGACATTCCGGCGGATTTGCGCATGGAAAGTTACGAAGCGTTGTTGCGCGATTATTATCCGGCCAATCGCGTGCTGCTCAGTGTTTTTCCGGCGGCCATGCGTTACGCCGGGCCGCGCGAGGCGATCTTCCACGCGATGTGCCGCAAGAATTATGGCTGCACGCATTTCATCGTCGGCCGCGACCACGCCGGCGTCGGCAAATATTACGGCACCTATGAAGCGCAGCAGACCGTGGCGCAGTTCAAGCCCGAGGAGCTCGGCATCACGACGCTGAATTTTGAGAACTCCTTTTTCTGCAAAAAATGCGGCTCGGTGGTGACGAGCAAAACTTGCCCGCACGACGGCTCGTATCAAGTCATGCTGTCCGGCACGCAAGTGCGTGAAATGCTCGGCCGCGGTGAAGCGCCGCCGCCGGAATTCAGCCGGCCCGAGGTCGTGCAGATTTTGATAAAAGGATTGCGTAATAGCAAGTAAGCAGTAATCAGTGATCAGTTATCAGTTCATGTTATTAGGTTAAGCAATAATCATGTCATTCTGTAGGCTGCGCCCGTCGGGAATCTTTTTTGAGTGCAGCCGTGTGCTGTTTTGTAAAAAGATTCTTCCAGAATGACGGCATTCTTAGCGTAATGGCTTGACTGATCACTGAACACTGAACACTGACAACTGGACACCAAACACTGAACATAGGAACTTCTATTATGACCAATTCCTCCCGTGGCTGCACCATTTGGTTTACCGGGCTTTCCGGCGCCGGCAAGTCGACGATCACCGAGCACCTCGTGCCGATGTTGAAGGCGCGCGGCAGCAAGGTGGAAGTGCTCGACGGCGACGTGGTGCGCACCAATTTGAGCAAAGGCTTGGGATTTTCCAAGGAAGACCGCGACACCAACATCCGGCGTATCGGCTTCGTCTGTCATTTGCTGGCGCGCAACGGCGTGATCGCCATCGCCGCAGCGATCTCGCCCTATAAAAACATTCGCGAAGAGAATCGCGCCCTCATCAAAGATTTTGTCGAAGTTTATGTGAAAGTTTCGCTCGAAACGTGCATCCAGCGCGATGTCAAAGGCCTGTACAAAAAGGCGCTGGCCGGCGAGATCAAAGAGTTCACCGGCGTCAGCGATCCTTATGAGCCGCCGGATAATCCGGAAGTGGTCTGCGAAACCGAGAAGGAAACCCCCACCGAGAGCGCGCGGAAGATCGTTCGCAAGCTCGAGGAGCTCGGTTATCTCACCCCGATGGCACAGGCAGGCGGCGACGGCGTTCATAATCGTGAAACGATGCGACATCAATCGGCAGAGCTTGCCGCCGTGTGATCCGGCCGTTGTGGAATAGTCACTACAGCGTTTTTCAATTTAAAATGGCGCTGCATTCGGATCAGCTTCATGTTCAGCGCAAAAAAATCTTCGCAAAGCCGAGGCCACAGGCCTCGGCTTTTTTATTTTCACCCGGTATCACCTCAGTTACGGGTGGGTAGCGCAGGCATCTTGTCTGCAGTCTGGAAGACTGCGCTACGTTTTTCCACCAATAAGTGAGGCATTACTTCACCCGGCAAGAGGTGCTTGTAAACGATGCAAAGATTTTGTATATTGAGGCTTGCCCTGTCCAACCCCGGCCGGTTATCGTAAAAGAATCCGTATGATTTTTTATAGATTTAAAATTAGCGTACATTCGCGTAGATTAGCGGTCGGTTAAAAAAAAATTCGGAGCCAGGGATAGCTTTCCCGGGGTAAAACCTGCACACCGGATTGTAAGCTGCCATGACAAACCCATAACCGGTTTCGATACCGGCTCATTTTTGAAGATGAAGACCACCTCAGTGAGGACATTATGGGCAAGAAAAAAACCACCCCGGCCTCACGCGTAGCGGCCGGCCGCAAACGCAGACCGCAAAGCGAGCCCGTTTCGCCGCTGGCTAAAGCCGCAACCAGCGCCCCGATGAAATCCGATGAATTCCAATTCAAACCTGAGACCTTTGAAGAAAGCGCCGGGGCGCCGCCATCCGTAAACAATTTATTCCCGATCGTCGGCATCGGCGCTTCCGCCGGCGGCCTGGAGGCCTTCACGAAATTGCTCGAGTATCTGCCTGCCGATACCGGCATGGCCTTCGTCCTGGTTCAGCACCTGGCGCTCAGGCACGAGAGCATGTTGGCGGAGCTGCTCTCGCGCGCGAGCAGGATGCCGGTCAAAGAAGTGACCGACGGCGTTTCCGTGCGGCCTGACCAAGTTTATGTGATTCCGCCCAATATGGACATGGCGATTGTGCAAGGCGTCTTGCGCCTGATCCCCCGTCCCGAGGGGTACTACGGCCAGCACATGCCGATCGATCATTTTCTGCGCTCGCTGGCGGAAGATCGAA
>JBOHQZ010000100.1:0-12457 GCA_050732275.1 bacterium | reverse complement strand
GTGGATCAACTGAACAAAATCAAAGAAGATTTTGACGGTGGCGCGACGATTAGATTGCTGGAAAACTTAACCACGCCAGGGATCACCCGTCTTCCCGTATCGCAGTCGATTCTGTTGTCACGCGGCATTGCCCAACCGGTGTTCTTCTTCACGCCCAAAGAGCCCTTCTCGCCGGACAAGCCGATACAGGACAACACGGTTTTATCAGGCAAAGCCGTCATAGAAGTCCAGCTCGAAAATTCCACTGTTCCTGCTGTTACGAGAGAAATTTCCGTCAAATCGCCTCTCGACTTTTTTGTTGACCGCATTGAGATCCAACAGGGGGTAATCGATACCGACAAGGATGTTATCCTGGAATACCAACCTGGTGTGAGCAGAACGTTTCCGGCCTTGCCATTTATCGTAGAACACAACACAGCCGTACGGGTTTTCGTTGGCTACAAGAATACGGTACCTATTGCTTTTTCAAAGATTGAGAGCATAATCGGCATCTCGGCCGATCTGAAAATATTTTTCAATGATGCGATAATAACGACCGTTACGAAAATGGGGGCGGGGGGAGATGGATTGCAAATATTTGAAATTCGAGATTCATATAGTCTTCACGAACAAAAAATTTTGAGAGACGCCCTGTTTGCTTTCATTGATCACACTAAGCTTGAAGATCCAGGCATGTACACCTTTGACGTTGAGCTAAGATTCGATTCGAACTTGGACGAGATCGTCAGTGAAAAAGCGAATAACCAAAAAACCATTACCGCCTCATTTGTCGAGACACGACCCTTTAGAATTTGGGCAGTTACCGGAGCTTTTGAAGGCTCGGTTCAGCCCAAGGTTCCCGAACGAGTTCGAGATTTTTTGAGAGATACGTATCCCATCCAATTCTCAAAGTTGAATGTTACCGACCCGAACACGAGGGCTTATTATTTTACTAAGGGTTATATTGCCCTCACCAGTTCGGCCCGGTTCCATGCCTACGCCACTTATCTACTTTATCGGCATAACAAAGACAACCCTGCTGATCAATATGAAAGAATAGTTATATTTGCTGATCGAAGCTTGGTGGATGCGGCTTGTCTCCGCGAAGCTGGTGGTTGCGCTCATATAGGTGGTAGTGTTGCCATCACACTACCAAATGAAGGGATTTTTGCCCACGAGCTGGGCCATACGCTGGGATTAAAGGATACTTACAGTGGCCTATTCATTTTTAACGGCGAACCTAATCCGAGGCGCTCGGATGCAACCGATGGTGGTAATTTCGTTGAAGATGGAAATATTGATTTGATAAAGCGTGTGAAAGCTTTGAAAGCATCCACCCCTCCATACATTGATTTTATGGGTGGGTCGAGTACGCAGCACCTCAATTATTGGATTGATAGAGTAACTTGGGATTATTTATATCGGAGCAAGTTTGGTATCGGTTCTCAAATTGCGCCAGCCGCAACCCAAAGCATATCTGCCAGTGGTTTTATCGCCATTTCGGGTTTTATTGATACGACGGGAGCAGCAACTTTAAACACATTTCTTACGCTCCCACAGGTACCTTTTGTTTCTGAGCCGCAAGCTGGCGCTTACTCATTAGAGTTTGTCAATAGCAGCGGGACGTTACTCAGCGCCTTTCAGTTTGATGTAGAGTTTTTCATGTATGAAGTTGGAGAGGTCTCGGAAGCGCCTTTTTCATTCTACTTGCCATTGCCCGAGGGGACAGCAAAAGTGGCCATAAAAAAGAATGGCGTTGAAATTGCCAGCCGCACCTTTTCCACCAATCTGCCCGCTGTACAAGTGATTGCGCCAACCAGCGGTGAAACGATCAGAGGAGTAAAAACGATTCAATGGACCGCCTCGGATTCCGACGGCGATAAGCTCACCCATGATATTCTCTATTCTGCCGACGGCCAAAATCAATCGGTTCTGGCAGTCAATGTGGAAGAGACTTCGTTTGCGTGGGACAGCCGTTTGTGGCCGTCATCTCCTTCAGCTTCCATTACTGTGATCGCGAATGACGGCATTAATGAAGGACGGGCTGTTGCCGATCATCTCGTGGTTGACAATCCCACTCGAGTGGAAGACAAAGGTGAAACTCTGCCCTCGGAATACGCCCTCAGGCAAAATCATCCCAACCCATTCAATCCGGAGACACGAATTCAATTCGAGTTATTAAAACCTTCCCAAGTGAAAATCGAAATTTATAATATTCACGGGCAAAAGATCAGAAGCTTGGTCGATGAAAAGAAACCGGCGGGTTCTCATATTGTCACATGGGATGGACGAACGGATAATGGCGAGTTGGCAGCTTCGGGCGTGTATTTTTATCGCCTCGTGGCCGGAGAATTTCGGCAAACGCGCAAGATGACCTTGTTGCGATAAAGCTTGCCCGAATATGGGATTTTCCGAAATTAGCAAACGGGTATCCAATATGAGAAAACATGTGCGCTCTGAATTGTGGGCAATGATTGATCAGGCTCAATGGGCTTGTGAATGAAATCATGAAGTCCGGTTTGCGTAGAACGATGCTTCAATTTCTGCAAATTACCGCCGCGCCAGCCGGACTTCGCCCCAACCCCAAAAGGCACCAATTTGAAATCCATTCTGGTCGTAGACGACGATTTTTCGATGCGGCGAGGGATGGCGTTGATGTTACAGGGTGAGGGATATTTGGTTTTTGAGGCGAGCGATGAGATGCAAGCTTTGCAAGTTCTTAGCGAAAGGCTCATCGATCTTGCCATCGTCGATCTCTTTTTGCCTGGGCGTGATGGCATTGAGATCGCCGAGGAAATTTGCAAACGGAGTCCTTCTACGAAAATTCTTTTGCTCACCGCTTACGGCGAGCATGGCCGTGCGAAAACAGCTCGAGAGATTTTCAAGGAAAATTATTTGGAAAAGGCCTCTCTTGAAGAAAGGCTGACCAAGAAAGCTCAAGAGATTTTGTCAACACTTTAAGACGAACGCGGACTGAAAGAATTGAAGTTGATATTGATAAGGCCAAAGTTTTCACGACGCTCATATTCCCCATCCTCCGCTCACGTGAATATTGGCGCCGTTCACATATCGCGCTTCATCTGAGAGCAGGAAATTGACAATCGCAGCAACGTCTTGTGTTGATCCGATATATCCCGCCGGAATGTTTTTGAGCATCTTCGCCAGCTCTTCCGGCGAGGCGCTGCTCGAAAGGGCTTTTGAGCCGGAATCGATAAAGCCGGGAGAAATGGCGTTGACGGTTATTCCATCTGGCGCGAGCAGGCGCGCCAGAGTTTTCGTCAGAATCAGTACGCCGACTTTGGCGATGTAGTGCGCGGTGACAAACGGCTGGCCGATGAGCTGATCGGCATTGGCCATGCTGAAATTGATGATGCGGCCCCATTTGCGCGCTTTCATCCCCAAGGCAACGGCGCGACTGAGATAGAACACCGGATGCAAATTGTCATCAAACATCTCATGCCATCCCGCAACGGTCTCATCAAATAAATCGACGCGATGATAAGAGCCGGCGCCGTTGATGAGCGCGTCGATTCGACCCCACTCTTTTTCGACCTGTTGCACCAATTCGGTTGCGGCCTTTGGTTCCGAAATATCACACCGCAGTGCCAAGCCGCGCGCGCCCTTTTCTTGAATCGCCGCAAGCGTCGCATTCGCTTCCGCTTCACTCTTGCGATAGCAAATTGCAACCCCCCAACCCCGTTCGGCGCGATTGAGCGCAATGGTGCGCCCGATGCCGCGGCCGCCGCCGGTGATGAGAGCGACTTTTTCGGAGGGCATTGGTGATTAGTTGGACTTGCTGAAAGGGTTCAACAGTTTGCTGATTTTATCGAGTAACGCAGCTTTAACCTCAACTGATAGCGTTCGGTTTAACCGGATGTACCAAATGGCATCAATTTCATCACTCTCAAAGAGTTCACGCAATTCGAGCAGGCGGTGTTGAATGGCTTGGAGATTATTTGAATCTGCAGCTTTTAGGTAAAGCTCTTGTGAATTTAGTTCTTCAAACTTGTTTGTGAGAAGCGAAACAATATCCACAACATCGTTCTCTCGAAAAGAGATGAGTTTGGTAATTAAGAGGCCGCTTAGAGACAAGGCCGGAATCTCGAAATCCAATTCACCCGGTTTAAGAAAAAACGTTTTTTCATCCCGAATTGAAAAACTATTCTGCGAATTCAAATCCAAAATTTCATTCACGGCAATATGAATAGCGATATTTTCCTCGCCGATTTGTTTTTCTGCCGTCACCCAGATATTCCTAGGGTGAACGGAAAAACCAAGCTCTTTTAAAAGTTGAGCAAGGAGATCGAAGATCTCCCCAACGACCGCCAAATCAAGATCATACGACTCTCGGATTAGACTGTCATAAGCCTTGACACAGAATGCGCCTATTACGAAAACGTTAATTCCACGTCTTTTGCTTTCGTCAAGGATGGCTTTCAGTTCTTTTAGTAGCAGCGCTTCTTCCATCAAGAATCAAGCAATATACTATTGGTGACAGCAGGTTTATCCTCGAGCGCAGAGTTTATGTCCGAGAATTGGTTGCGCCAAGCATAGTCCAAATCCAACACAAGCTTATCCATAATGTAACGTGGCAGAACTACCTTAACTCCCCATTTTCGGCTTGTTCGTGGATAAGTGATTGTAAGATCTCTTTCGTTTTTTCGCCTTAAAGCTAGCCTCACTCGCCAAGTATGGGGAAAATAGCCGTCCATCAAATCGTCATTTTTAACTGTACCTTGAAAAAGTTGTTCAATCACACTTTGTGGCATTAAGTTTTGTTGGGTATGCTCATTGATGACTTCAAGCAGAATTCCGGCTTCACGAGCTAACCTGCTTGCCGTCGCTTTTTTGAAAAAATATTCCCATTGAAAGGTTTGTCTTTGCATCAACAAGATCGCGAGAAATTCCATGATTGGCGTCTCAGTAACCAAACCCGCAAGAAAATCAATGCAAAGATCTTCCGGAGACGCGTAGTGCAAATCAGCAATCGTTCGTTTGTTTTGATAAATTTGCGCGTTGAGATTTCTTGTCAATAAAACCGCCACATCGAAATTTTTCACCATTTCCGTTTCCGGCGGCGTCTCGGAAACATAGATCGCTTCGCCCTGCAGCAAATTCATCCAATAACCATAGTCCTCGGGATAGATTCTCAGTTCGATGATTTTCGGAGCCGGAGATAGCCAACGATGATATTGAACGGAAGCGCGCGAGCCGGTAATCACGTAAGGCCGCTCACTGCTCCTCAATTTATTGAAAAGCTGGAAAGTTGTTTCGTGAGTATTTGTCATTTCACAAGTCGGTTAAACTTCAACCTCGACATCATTCCCCTGCACGCGCACATTGTATTTCGCTACGCCTTTTGCCGCTGGCAGGGCTTCGACCGTGCCGGTCTTAATGCTGAATTGCGCGCCGTGCCATGGGCAGGTCACCGATTCGCCTTCGACATAGCCTTCCGCCAACGGCCCGCCTCGGTGCGTGCATTCGTTGCCAATCGCGAAGTAATTGCCGTCGAGATTGAAAAGTGCGATGGTTTTGCCGTTTACCTCGACTTGCTTCGCCGATCCTGGGGCAAGCTCGCCGGCGCTCGCGACTTTGACGAATTGTGCCATAGCTTCACTCCTTCGAAATTCAAGTTGAATCAGCGTAGAAAAAATGTCCAACGAATGAATTAAGACCAGCGGATCAAAGCATCAGTTGATCTTAATTCATCCGTTGGGGGAATTTTTTTGTTTGCGGCTTGCCTACGGTAGGTTATAACTTGTCGATCTTCGCGGCCAGAATAAAATCGCTTTCCGTCAGGCCATCGATTTTGTGCGTCCAAGTCGTGATCTCGACTTTTCCCCATGCGAGATAAATGTCCGGATGATGGCCCTGCTCTTCGGCTAATTCGCCGACTTTGTTCACAAAAGCCAACGCACTACGGAAATCCGGAAATTTGAAGGCCTTTTTCACGTGGTGCTCGTTGACCACTTCCCAGCCTTCGACCTGCCGCGCCAGTTTGCGCAACTCTTCGCCCTTCAAGGGCGGTACGCCGACGCGACAAGGCACGCATGTTTTTTCGGCTAAACTTGACATTATTGCTGCTCCTTTTTTTGGCTGAGGGCCTAGAGCATAGTGCAGAGGGCTTAGAGCAAAGAGTTTTAGAAATGCTGCGTTCTGCTCTAGGCGTTTTTGCCCTCTGCCCTAAAATATGCAGCGAAATCCGGAGAAAGGCAAGCGTTTTCTCGGACATAAACGTAGTGCGTACCCCAATTGCCTTGCATGGCGAGAAACATCACAATAACGAATGGAGTGATTCTCATCGGCTCGCCGGCGGCATCACCAGCCAAAGAATGAGATAAACGATGATGCCTGGAAAGGCGGCGCTTAAAACGGAAACGATGACGTACAGAATACGCACCATGGTGGGCGACCAGCCCAACCATTCCGCAAGGCCGCCGCAGACGCCGGCGATGATGCGATTACGCGATTTTTTCAGAGACATGAGGATTCTCCGCTTTTTCATGAAGAATATATGGAAATCATGCTAAGAATGCAACAAAGTTATAACCTTACATTATAGTTGTAATAAATCGCGAAGGCGATGGGAATGGAAATGCCGAGGGCGCTCCAATAGTTGGCGAACTTGGCGCTGCCGCGCGATTTCATGCGTGCGCCAAAGGCGCCGGCGGCGGAACCATAACCGAGCTGTCAACCGCGTCTGCCGATGGCCCACTCGACTCACATGAGCGGGATGCCGAGCAGGAGAAGCGCGACGAATAAGCCTACAACAAACGTCAAATGGAAATTGGGTTTAATTCACCTTCGCGCCACGCGTCCAATAATAATAAAACGGCAATCCTAAAATCAACAGACCGATGCCGATCAACGCATCGCGCGGGTCTTCGACAAGCGTGTTGTAAACGAACCAGGCAGCAATCGCGGTGAACAGCAGCGTCGCGTAAGGATAGCCCCAGGCTCTGTACGGGCGCGGCGCGTCCGGCATTTTTTTGCGCAGCACGATGACGCCGACGGCGGTTATCGCGTAGAAAACCCATGAACCGAAAACCACATACGCTGCCAGTTGATCATACGTGCCGCTGAGCGTGAGCATGGCGCCCCAAATGCCGATGGTGATGATTGCCACGTGTGGTGAGCGGAAACGCGGATGCACTTTGCCAAGCGCCGGCGCAAAGACGCGATCGTGGCCCGTCGCCCAAATCGAGCGCGGGCCGGCCAATGCCATGCCGTTGACGGTCCCGAATGTCGAGCACATGATACCGGCGACGATGATGACGGCGCCGATCGGGCCGATGGCACGCGCAGCAACATCGGCGGCAATCCGTGAAGAACTGGGCATTTCGTTAATCGGAATGATCAACGCGTAAGCGATATTGGCCAATAAATAAAGCGAGATGATGGCAACCACACTGATGATCAGCGCCAGCGGGACGTTGCGCGTCGGGTTTTTCGTCTCGCCGGCGGTGAGCGTCACGTCGATCCAGCCGTCATAAGCCCACAGCGCCGAGATCATTGCCAGGCCGAAGGCGGCGGTCATCTCGCTGCTCCAGCTTTCCGGCCACCACGGAATCATATTTGCCGTGCTGCCTTTTCCGGAAACGAAAACGGCAATAATCAAAAAGACGAGTGCCGCCACTTTTGCGGAGGTAAAAATGTTCATAACGAGGCCGCCGAATTGCACGCCGCGCACGTTGATGATGGTCACCAGCGCGATCAATGAAATAGCGACGAGCTGGCTCCAACCGAAGGTGAAGGGATGGCCGAAGACGGCCCAACCAGGCTGATAAAAAGGCGCGCTTTGGCCGATGGCCGGAACAAGATAGCCGAGATACGTGGTGAAGGCGATGGCAACCGCAGCCAGCGAAGCGGATTTGTTGATGAAGAAATCGTTCCAACTGAACAGAAAACCCCAAACTTTACCGTAGGATTCGCGCAGATAAACATACGGCCCGCCGGCTTGCGGCAAGACGGAGCTTAGCTCGGCCAGCGACAGCGCGCCGAAAAGCGTGAGGAAGCCGGCGACGACCCACACGAGCATGATCGGCCCCATCGCGTGCAGATGCCCCGCGATGGTTGCCGGCACGAGAAAAATTCCCGAGCCGATGACACAACCGATGTTGATGGCAATGGCTTCTTTCAAACCGAGAGCGCGAAGGAGTTCGGGGGAGGAGGTATGGGGTTCAGCTTTGCGGGTTTGTAGAGTTTCCAAGTGGGTTCTCCGTAAATGAGTTCACCAGCTTCGGACTTGCAAACCAGGGACATGTTTAAAATCGGAATCGTCGGTAATTAAAACGGCGTCGTGTTGCAGACAGAGCGCGGCGATCCAAATATCGTTTGATTGTATTGGTGTGCCCTGTCGAGCCAAAGTCCAGCATAAATCGTGAAAGTGCTGCAAAGTTTCCTGATCAAGCCAAAGTTTTCGCAACGGCATGATATACTGCTCAAATAGCTTGCGTTTCTTCGCTGTTTTATCCGGACGCCCTCGACACAAGCCATACCACGCCTCTCCGTATGCAACACACGGCACCACGGATTCCACTGTCTTGTCGAGGACGCGACGAGCCTTTTCACGCTCTTGAGGGCGAAAGTCTGTCACCGCCACGATAAAATTTGCATCAAGTGCTTGCAGAGAGATCACTCCTCACGCTCCGCCCATTCAGTAATTTTTTGAATTCTTTGCATTGATTTGGCGCGATCTTCGGCAATGATTTTTTTGGCCTCATCCCAATCAGCGGGATCCAAACCGTTAAAGTCAAAATCATCAATGGCAAAAAGAAGTGCAACCGACGGGTGCATTTTCTTTTGATTAGAAGATGAGGTTGGTTGGCGTTTCTTTATCGGGTTTTTAATTTGTACCCACGAATTTTTTGCCAGCCATTCATCGATCACGTTTTTTTTAAATAACCAGCGCCCGCGAATTTTGGCGGCGGGAATTTCTCGATCTTTGAGCATGCGCCGAACCGTGATTGCAGAGACGCCGAGGTATTTGGCGGCGGTCGTCAAGTTCATGTTTTCAGGATAAGTTTGCATGGTTTTATCTCCTGCTAAAATTTTGAAGCTTCGCTTTATCTCATTATAGTATCAAATTGCTTCAAAAGCAATCAGAAAGTATCAGAATATATCATCGCCTGAAGGCGCAACTACGAAAGCTACTTTCGCAGCCGGCTCTTCCAAAATCCATACACGAAATACAACACCAATCCGGCAAGCAGCCAAATACCGAAGCGCACCCAAGTGACCCACGGCAGGCCGGCCATCAAATAAATGCACGAGGCGATGCCGAGCAATGGCACCAATGGCACGAACGGGGTTTTGAAGGCGCGCGGACGGTTCGGATCTTTGTAGCGCAAAATGATGATGCCGGCGCAAACGAGCACGAACGCGAAGAGCGTGCCGATATTGGTCAGCTCGACAATTTCGTTGATATTGGCGATTGCCGAGATCGCGGCGACAACAACGCCGGTCCAAATCGTGGTCACGTGCGGAGTTTTGTATTTCGGATGCACTTTCGCAAAACCGGGCGGCAGCAAGCCATCGCGAGACATGGAGAAGAAAATGCGCGGCTGGCCGTACTGAAAAACGAGCAAGACTGCCGTCATCGAAATCACGGCGCCGAAGGCGACGAGACCGGCGGCGGCATCCGAGCCGACATACGCCAAAGCCTTGGCGAGAGGATCAGCGACGCCAGTGAGTTTATCCCACGGCATCATGCCGGTGAGAACGGCGGCGGTGGCGATATAAATCAACGTGCAAATCGCCAGCGAGCCGATGATGCCAATCGGCATATCGCGGCCGGGCTTTTTGCACTCTTCGGCGGCGCAGGAGATGGCGTCAAAACCGATGTAGGCAAAGAAGATCAAACTCGCGCCGGTCCAAACGCCGGAAAAACCGTTCGGCATAAATGGCGACCAGTTTTCCGGTTTGACATATTTGGCGCCGACAAAAATGAAGAAGAATAGAATGATGAGCTTGATCGCTACCATAATATTATTGACCCGCGCCGATTCTTTCGCGCCGAGCACGAGTATCCAGGTAACCAGCGCGATAATCGCAACCGCGAGAAAATTGAAGACAATCGGAATGCCTAAAATAGTTGGATGGCTCGTCCAGGCTTCGTAATTCAAGGCCATGGCGGGATCGACTTCGCCGCCGGCCTTGGCAACAGCCGCGGCGGCTTGTGCAGCAGAGCGATAATCCACCGAGAGCCAAGCCGGAATGTGCAAGCCGATGCCATCGCACATTTGGTGAAAGTAGGCGGCCCAACCGATGGCCACTGCGACGTTGCCGATGGCATATTCGATAATCAAATCCCAGCCGATGATCCACGCCACCACTTCGCCAAGCGTGGCGTAAGAGTAGGTGTAGGCGCTGCCGGCAACCGGCACGAGCGAGGCGAACTCGGCGTAACACAAACCGCAAAACGCGCACGCAACAGCCGTGAGAACGAATGAAAGCATGATGCCGGGACCGGCGCCGGGTCGGAGGGCGTCTCCGGCGACCGCGGTGCCGATGACCGCAAAAATGCCAGTGCCGATGATCGCGCCGATGCCGAGCGAGATCAAATCAATGGAACCCAGCGAGCGCTTCAAGCGGGTTTCTTCGGCCTCGTGGGTCAACTGGTCGAGGTTCTTGGTGCGAAAGATGTTCATAAGAAAAAAAGATAAAAAGAAAAGAAGAAAAAATGATTAATTTGATTTATCAGTTTTGGGGTTTGATGATTGGATGAAATCATGGAAAGCGGTGATTTTACCGCCGGCCCTTTGGAAGGTGACTTTGCCAGTATCGGTCCGGAGAATATTGATAGCAAGAATAAGTCGGAGCCCCATGCCCCAAAAACCTCACGCCGGGGAAAGCGGCGGCGGCCATAGGGCATCACGTAAGCCAACAACACCATCGCCATCACGCCGACTGTACTGATGGGGCGTTCCATGCTCTTCCTCTCTCCGTAGGTTTTGCCAGAGGCTTATTGACCGTTAAAATGAACTCGTGGTTACTTTTAAATTGCTATTTCATCTCCGCAAAAATTCGGTTCATATTTCCTACTTTTGGGCCGCAGTTGTTTGCTGCAAATACTGCCGGGCATACTTGCGCATGTCGTCGAACTGTGCTTCTTTCGAGCCGGCGGTCCGCTGCAAAAAATTGCGAAACCAGGTTGCCGCTCTTTGGCGGTCATTTAGCGTTTGATAAATCGTGCCGAGAAAATAATAACAATCGTAACAGTCGGCGTTCAGTTCGATGGCTTTGCGATAGGCTTGAATGGCGGACTTATTTTTATTTTGGCTCATGCGCGCCGCGCCGAGCATGTAATGCTGACGGCTGCTGAATTCGAGATTGGTTTTGGAAAGCGTGACGGCTTGCAGCATGGCGCGTTCGGCCTCGCGGTATTTTTTCAATTTATAATAGGCCAAGCCGAGATTGAAATGGCTGCTCGCCAGCGTAGTATCCTGCCGCACGGCCGCCGCGAAATAAAAAGCGGCGGAGTCGAAGCGCGACATACTCTGAAAGACGCGACCGACATCGGAGAGCACGCTCACGCTCGAATCGCCCGTCGCGGCCAAATAAACTTTCAAATAGCTCAACGCGAGATCGTTGCGGCTGTGGCGCGCGTTCATGTAACACGAGCCTAACCGCCGCAATATTCGCGGATAGCTTGCCGCGCGATAGGAAATACGTTGGTAAATCGCCACGGCGTACTCATATTTGGTCTCGCAAAAATAGGCATCAGCCAGCAGCAACTGCGCCGCGAAATTGGTTGAATCAGAGGCCAACTGGCGTTCTGCCAATTGCACGGCCTCCGCACAGCGCTCGTTGGCTAAAAGGCAATTGCCGACCGACGCAATCACCTCGGCAGTCGCCGACGAGTCAACCGCATCGAGTGCAGCATCAAATTGCTTATTGGCGCACAGCAATTGCGCCAACAGCTTGCGCGCCGGCGCGAAAGTTGAGTCGGCTTTTAACGCCAACCGAACCTCGTTGAGAGCCGAAGCAATCGCGCCGCCGGCTTCCTCTGCCTTAGCCTTAAAATAGTAAGCACGCGCGCGGAAGGGCCGGCTGAAAGAGGCAATATGCAAAACACGGTCGCTGTTTTCGTAATCACCAAGATTGAAATAGCACAAGCCCTGATAAAATATCGCCGCCGTATCAGCCGGATCGGCGTCGAGCGCCTCGGTGTAAAGCTTCAGCGCGGTGCGATAATCGCCGACCGTGAAAGCCTCGAAGGCCTCTTTGGTTTGGGGCGTCTGCGCCACGCAAACTTGCGCTGCGAACAAAAGTCCGATAATATAATCAGAAAAATTGGCTCGCGCAAGCATGATTTTAACGATATTTTATTTTTAACGATATCTTTGGCACCGAGGGCAATTCCGAAAAATTGCTCGCGAATGAAAGAGCTTTGTTTTTTGACGGGATAACAGGATCGACCCGATTTTTTGAAATCCTGCAAATCTTGTAATCCCGTCAAAAAGAAACTTTGCCCAAC
>JBOHQZ010000099.1:0-12472 GCA_050732275.1 bacterium | reverse complement strand
TACCCGTCGACGGCAACGCCGGCACTTCCCACGAGATGAATCGGCTCGGCAACGCGCCATTTGCCATTGTGGCGATAAGGCCGCAAGACCAGCGGCAGAAAATCGCCGTTGACCATTGAACCGGGGGCCAGCGGGGAAACGGCGAAACCGGTGATCGTCGGCGGCAGATTGTCAACGATCGCGATGCCGCGCAAAAAAGGATTGATCGGCCGTCCCCGGCTGTCACGCAGCTCGAAATGCAGATGCGGCGTGCCGATGCCGGTTTGTCCGGTGTAACCGATCACTTCACCCTTCTGCACCGGCAGCATTCCGGGGCGGAAAAATTTGTCGATGCGATAGCGGCCGACGCGCTCCTGCTCCTGCTCGGCAACGGCTTGCAAGTTTTCGTTGAAAGCTTCCAAATGCGCGTACACCGCGGTTTCGCCGTTGTCGAGACGGAGATATAACACGCGGCCATAGCCAAAGGGAGAAATCGCCATACGCTCGATATGACCGGCGCGCACGGCAAAAATTTTGTAACCGGTTTGGTTCCAGGTTTTTACGTCGATCGCCGCGTGAAAGCGCCGGCTGCGTGATTCACAAAATGATGAAGTGATAAATCGGCTGGCGTCGGTCGGCCAAAGATATTCTTGTGCGGTAACGGATAAATTGGTGAGGAGCAAGAGGGCAAAACAGAGGTGTCCTTTCATCGAGACAGCGTCCTTCCTAAAATATCGTTGAGCAAATGTGGGGCATCGGTTATAATTCCATCTACACCATAATCAACCAGTTTGCGGAGGGTCGCAGCGTCGTTGGCGTCCCAAACCATCACCCGCAAGCCGGCCCGACGAATGTGCTCGAGAAAGCGGGGCCGCGCCAGGCGCCGGCTGATGTGGAGCGCGTTGATGTTCATCAGGCGCGTGAGCGATTTTTCCGCGCCGCGTTGCAGCCACTTGACATTTAGTATCAGGGCCGTGGGCAAACCGGCGTCGAGACGTGCCAGCCGGCGCAGCACGATCGGATTAAAAGAAGAAATGAGGCATTGCTGGCGCATGCCGTGGCGCCGCAGCAAATTGAGCAAACGCCACTCGGCGCCTTCGCGAGCGCGCGCCTGCGATTTGATTTCGATATTCAACAAGACGCGGCCCTTGGCCCAATCCAAAACCTCCGACAGTGTGGGAATGGGCTCGTTGGCAAATCTCTCGTGAAATGACGAGCCGGCGTCGAGACGGCGCAGCGCCTCGATAGGTTTAGCGCGCACAAAACCGCGACCGTTGGTGGTGCGGTTGAGTCGAACGTCGTGAATGACGACCCATTCGCCGGTGCGGCATAATCTAACGTCAAGCTCAATACCGTCTGCTCCTTGTCTCGCCGCCAATTCAAATGCAGCCAACGTGTTTTCCGGCGCCAATAGCGATGAACCGCGATGCGCAAAGTTCAACGTCTTGCCGTTAAATATGTGATCCATACAGCGTGAAATCTAAAAACTCTCCAAAACGGGTGAATTAAGGCCAAGTGCTATGAACATCCGTTTGTTTTAATTCATCCGTTAGTCTATTAAGAGTGGGCTCTTTGCTTTTAAAGTAAAACTATTCTGTAAGCGGATTGAGCGGATACTTAAAAGGTTTATCCGCTTGATCTGTTAAATCCGCTTACAAAATTCTTTTTGGTTGTGGCACGTTCTCGTTACGGACTTAACCTTTCATTTTTCAAAATACTTCCATTGCCATGGCCGTATTAATTTTGTAGACGTGCCAATTTCGTTACAAACACCATCTTAATAAAGATAAAACTGACAACTAAAAAAACAACGATAAATTTTAGAAACTTTTGGCCGAATGCAAAAGCAAATTTTCAAATATCTCCGCCAACTTCCGCGCCTGCCATTCTCGTGAAAACTCTGGCGGAGGTTGCGAAGACTTGGGAAGCTCGCCGTTACAAAATTCCTGGTAAAAGGCCAGCAGCGCGCAGTGGATGGCATCGATGGCCTCGAACGCGCAGTGCCGCACCGGCGCGTGTTGCATGAGCAATTGCATGCCCTCGATGCGGTCGCCGATGGCGAGCACCGGTTTGCCAGCAGCGATATACTCAAAAGTCTTGCCGGGAATCAGCGCCTGAAAACTGCCGGGGCGCACGAGATAAATCAACAGATCGGCTTGGCGCATTGCTGTCACGGCTTCGCGATGCGATAGGTAGCCGCCAGCGTCAATGTATTCTTCCAAATTATTTTGACGCACCTGCGCCGCAAGCTTGCCGGTCAAATCGGCGCCGACAAAGTGTAACTTTGTTTCCGCAGGCGAGAGCTGCGCCGACTCGACGAACAAGCGAAATCCTTCCAAAAATGTACTGGGGTCCGCATAACTGGCGATGGCGCCAACGTAAGACACATCGAAAAAGTTATCAGGCGCCGGCGGAGGATCAACAAAATCTTCGCTGTCGTAACCATTCGGAAGAAAATAGGTGGCGCCGGCCACGCGTTTTCCGATGGCGGCAAGTGAATCAGCCACGCCTTGCGAAGTGGCGGTTACCACATCAGCATCAGTGACAATGCGTTTCTCCATCACGCGATGAAAAAAATGGTGCAATGCCGTTGGAATCGGCAAGAAATTGCCCTGAGACCAGGTATCGCGGAAATCACTCACCCATTTCACTCGCGCGATTTTTGATAAAATCCATCCAATGAAATGCGAAGAATGTGGCGGGCCGGAAGTGACGACGAGCGGAATTTTTTGTTGACGAATCTCGCGCCAAGCTTGCCAGAGCGCGATGGGCAGCCACAAAATTTTGGCGTCGGGAATGAGAAACCAATATAACCAACTCGTGCTGCCTTCTTTTCCCCCACCGATGCGTTCGTTTTTCCGGCGGAACAAATACAGCAGCCGCGCCGGATCCAGCGAACCCGTGCGAATGATGTGTGCACCTTTAAGCTCGTCGAGCAACGAATCGTCGAACGCGTAATAGGCGATGGGCTTGACAGTGAGGACGGTGACCTCCCAGCCGAGCCGCAAAAGATATTTGCCCCACTTAGCGACACGCTGGGTGCCACCCATGCCGAGCGGCGGGAAATAGTAGGCAACGAGTAAAACGCGTTTGGTTGATTCAAACGGTTGAGATAGATTCTTTTGCGACGACAAATTTTCAGAGGAACTTATGAAAGAAAGTTATTGGCGTGGAGGATGCCAACCAACTCGCACCCAATTCTTGCGGGCAAGAACAACATATTCATTATTCAATTGAATCGTATCAACCGAGGCACGACCACAAGGTGTTTGACCGATGATATAAACGCCTTCTTCACTCCAGAAGAAATGATCTGACCATTTTTGCGTTCGCGGATTAAAAAGATGAACAAGCTCGTCGCTCGTCGGGTCAATGGCACGGGTTTGAGCGCCTTTATAGTCGTTGCACATTGCGCAAGCCAACCAAAGGTTTGATTCGATAGTTTGCCCACCTAATGAAACCGGAAGAATGTGCTCGACATGAAGTTTCATCCCACTGATTGCCTGCGCTGTCTGACAATACCCACAGCGGTACTTGGCTTGCTCGGCAACAGCACGACGCAGCGATTCGGAAATATATACTCGGCCCATTGCTCAAGGTTGTGGCACAGCATACCCGCGTTCATGCAATAAGGCATAGGCCTGTGATTTGAGCACCATCAATCGTCCTGCTTCGTGGTGAAGATTTTTCAGTTGTTGGGCTTCTTCAGTTGAAAGCTGTTGTTCGGCCTTCAAATCCAGTAAGTGATGCAGCAACGCTTCATCTTCCGCCCGCATCTGGCTGCGTGCGACGCGCCAGAGATCGTCATCCGATAGCATTGGCAATTGCGCCATTTCTGTTTCTAAATTCATCGGAGCGCCATCTAATGCCGGCAGTGCTGAATTCAGCATTGATGCTAATAAATCCTCGATGGAACGATTCAAAAGCATGGCGGCGCGTTGAGCGCGCTTATACGAGCTTTCAGGTAGTTGCAGTGTAACTGAATTCATTGCCATTACGCACCTCAGTTTATTTAGGAAAAGTCAATAATAAAAGATACATCGCTTTCTACCAAAAATCAAGGGATTTGCTCTTCGCGTTCTACAAAATAAAAAAGGCCCGAGTCTTTCGACCCGGACCTCTTGGCTGTGAGGGGGAGCCACAATTCTTGAAGCGGAGCGATGGAGTTTTGGAGTATTGGATTGTTGGGGGCTCATTACTCCAACAATCCATCGATCCAACACTCCAACAAAACTTATTTCATGAGAACCAGCTTCTTTGTCTGCTGAAAATTTGCGCCGGTCAAACTGTAAAAATAAATTCCTGAGCGCGCATGACGATAGGCATCGTCGGCGCCGTTCCAACTCTGTGTATAAGTGCCGGGCCGCAGGTTGCCATCGACGAGCGTGCGCACGGGTTGCCCCTTCACGTCAAAAACGCGCAAGGTCACCGGGCCGCTCAAATCCGGCGGGATCGAAAATTCGATCGTCGTCGCCGTGTCAACCCCTGGTGTAGCGCCGGTGGCAGAAAACGGGTTGGGATCGTTCTGCTTCAGCTCGAAAGCCGCCGGCACGCTTCCAGCATTGACATCACGCGGCGGCAGATGGCGCGGATCAAAATTCGCTTCGCGCAGCCACAGTTGCGATAGGCTCGCAGCGCCGGCGCCGCCGGTTTTTTCCACTACGATTTCAACCACGCCGTCCGCAGCTACCGCTTCATCAATGGGCAGCCACGCCGTCTGTTGTGAAATCTCGCCAACGGTGATGGTTGCATGCAAGATCGTGTTATCCGCCAGCAGGCGCTGCTCGACAGCGGCTGCACCGGAAAGATACTCGGCGCGGACTTCGTAACTTACGCCGCTCATCAATTCATCAAACCGGTACACCACGCGTTGTGGATCGGTGACCACCGTTCTTCCGCTCGCCGGGCCAAAACTCCGGCTACGCGTGCCTCGCACCAAATGCGTATCGTGTTCCGGTTTGGCGCCGCTGTCTTCCCAATAGAACAGCGGCAAATAAAACTCCGGCGTTTCGTTTTCGATTTTATCGGCGCTATAAGTGGACTGAATAGAATACCGCACGCGATAAAATCCCGGCGCCACCAAGCGGTCGCCGCTGCCACGGCGATCCCACACATAAGCTTTGCTGCCGGCCAATGACCAAGCGTCCGCGAGAATGTGTACGACCTGATTGCTCGCATCGACGAGTTGCATTTGCACGCGGCCAACGTCCGTCAGCCGGGTTGCCAATTGCAATGTGTCGAGCGATGAATTGAGCTTGACGTGCAAAACGTTCAGATCGACGCCGAGCTGAAATCTCTCCATCTCGCCATCCGGCATCCGCTCATTCAACAAAATCGCTTGATCGAAACCGGCTTGGTAAGATGCCGTATTGCCGGCAGAAAACAGCCAGGCAAAAATCGGCAAAAACCGAAAAGAATTACTGGCCGTGGAGAAGGGCGCGGACTTAGAGAGTCCGGTATTTGTTGCGATTCCATCGATTTCAAGCGTCGCCAATTCTTCCATCTGCGGGCTGAGCTTTGTCACTCGCCGCAAGCCCCGATCGGAGAGATAGAGATTTCCCCAGTGGTCGGTTGCCAACGCGGCAATTTGCGATTTCTCACCGGCGTGATACAGGCGTTGCACGCGCAGCTTGTTTTCGCCAAAGAACAATTGATACACCACACGAGCGCTATCATCAGCGACATAGAGATGGCCGTCACTGGCGCCATCAAAGCGACCGACCGTGACCGCGACGGGATTTTGCAAAGAAGAATCGACGCCGAAAAACTCCGTCGCGATTTTGACGCCGCCAAGCTGCAGGCGATAACCAACGAGACGGCGGTTGCCCTGATCCACCACCCAAAGCATATCGTCGAGGGAATCGAAAGGGGTGCCACGATCATCCCAGGCGACGTCATAAGGCCTGGAGAGTTCGCCCTGGCCAATCATCCTAAGATAGCGCAGTTCGATTTCGGTACCCAGATCAGCGGGCCCGCTTTCCACCCGCGGCCTTTCGGCCACTTCCAACACGAGCACACGGTTGTTGTCCGTGTCGGCTACATAAACGATGTCACGACTGTCCCGATCGATTCCCTGCGGACGATTTAGTTTACCTTCGGCCACCCCGCCGGCGTAAATCCGAACCCATCGTTCGTAGTCGCCATAAACGATGCGATTTAACGCCGGATCGGTGACCATTTGCACAAAAGTGCGGTGCTGATAAGGCGGTAAATTCACTTGCTCGACGCGGGCGTAAAAAGCGGCGTCGAAAGGAAGCTCAAACAACTTTTTGCCGGCGTGAGCCGATTTAGTTTCCCCAATTTCCGACCAATGCACAAACGCATTTTTCGTCACCTCACGCGGCGTTAAAAGCGTCCACCAGGGTGACACGTTTGCATGAAACAGGCTATCCAAAGACTTACGCACCACCAACGCGCGTTTCATGAGCACGGGATAAAGGCCGCGCGCGCTGCTCACTTTCCACATCTGACCGAGGCGAGTCAGGTGCAATTCCAAATTGTCCACGCTTGATTGTCCCGGCCCGGAAGTTTCGTGTACGCTTACCTGCAGGGTCAATCGCGCGCTGTGCGGATCGGCATGTTGAACGATTTTAGCGAGCGAAAATTTCATCGACTGCCATGCCCGCGCGTTTTTTGCGGCGGCCAACAACATGACGCGATTCACCAGAATCTGCTGGCTGCCTCCGCTGGCCGGCGATGCCGCCATCGCGTCAAAAGTCGGCGCCATCGCGATCTCTCCGTATTCCGGTATGACCAAATGTGTGAGCACACTTTCGTCGCCGGTGACAAGCGCCTGCCGAAACCGTTCAAGAAACAATTGCGCCGCCGTCTCGGTGGGGACCATGGGCGAGCGCCAGCCGGATTTTTCCGGCGAGATATTCGCTTCGGAAAAAAAAGATTGAGCCGCCGCATCAGAAGCGGCCCAAACTCCGCAAACCAGAGTCAGGAGAATAGTTCGAAAGTTGCAGTGCATGTTGTCTTCTCGAGTCTCTTGGATTGTCGTAACGACGGAATCATTCTACAGACGCAGCCCGATTCCTCGCGGGCTTCACTGACCACCCGACCGATTCAAGCGATGACTTCAACCGGCGCCGGCAGACAAGACCGTCTGCGCTACGAACACCGCAGCTATTCCGTTGCGGCTTTGATCGACAGCGAACGCAAAGCTAACCATCGATCCCGATGCTAAGCCAGCTCCTCGTCCTGAGGAGATAAAACTCTATTGAAAATTTAACTTGAGTCGCGTATATATTAAGGAAATGACCAGCCTTGGCCAAGCTTGTTTTGTGCAAGGAGCTCGACCTTGAGCTCCTCAACTTCCGCCATTATATTTTACAAAGCGCATGCCAGGCGCGGCGACATCATGCGTTTGATGCACGCCCATTGTTATCACGCGCAATGCGGCCATACAGTTAGCGTGGGCAAAAATTTCTGTCACACGAGATTGACACCACGCTTTGCGTCTGCTTTTTCGCGCCCGAAAACACAACATCGCCATTTATGTAATTCATCGTGTTTCAATATCGAAATTCAATTGTGGCGCCGTATTTGTTTTCTTGCATTTTCTTAATCATTTTATTAAATTGAGTCACTCATCATGAACCGCATTGACCGACTCGTTGCTACTGTGCTCTTGCTGCAGAGCCGGCGCCTCATTCGCGCGCAGGATATCGCCGATCATTTCGGCATCAGCATTCGCACGGTTTATCGCGATTTGCTGGCGCTGCAAGAAGCCGGCGTGCCCCTTGCCGCCGAAGCCGGCGAGGGCTACAGCCTCGTGGATGGCTATCATCTGCCGCCGGTGATGTTTACCCAGGAAGAGGCAAGCGCCCTGTTCGTCGGCGGCGAGTTCGTTCAGCATCTCACCGACGCTTCGCTCAAAAAAAACGTCGAATCGGCTCTGCTCAAAATCCGCGCCGTACTATCGGAAGAGAAACAAGAATATCTCGAACGCTTGCAGCAGGTCACCGCCGTACTGTCGCACCCCACGAGTTTCGAAGATGGCTTTCGCGACGACGTGCTGACGATGATGCAGGAAGCCGTCGTCCGCCGCCGCGTGTTGAATATGGAATATTCGGCCAACTCCAGCGGTGCGATCACCAAGCGCAGCGTCGAGCCGCTTGCCTTGTTGTATTACAGCGATCATTGGCATCTCATCGCCTACTGCCGGCTGCGGCAAGACTACCGCGACTTTCGCACCGACCGCATCAAATCCATTTTACCCTCGGAAGAAAATTTTCCGCCGCGCGAGGGTTTCTCGATCAAACAGTATTTGCAAGAGGCCAACAAAATTGAAAACCCGCAAGAGGTGCGGGTCAAGTTCAAGTCGGCGGTGGCGCGACGGGTGCGCAGCCGCTATTTTTTCGGCGTGGCCGAAGAGACCGCCGTCGATGGCGGCGTCATTATCACTTTCGTCGTTCCCACGCCCGACGTTTTAGTGAGCTGGCTGTTTTCCTTTGGAACCGAGGTGGAGATTATTCATCCACCTGAGTTGCGGCAACTGCTTTTGGCAGAAGCGCAAAAACTCGCCGCGTATTATAATTCCGTCTGCCCTTGAGAGAAGAAAACGTCATGTTCGTGATCGTTTGGCAGTTCGAAGTGAAGCCGGAACATGCAGCTGAATTCGAAAGCCAGTACGGCTCTGCCGGAGCTTGGGCACAATTCTTTTCGCAGAGCGATGATTATCTTGGCACCCGGCTGTTGCGGGATGCGGAGCGACCCCGCCACTTTATCACGCTCGATTTTTGGAAATCAGAGGCGGCTTTTCAAGAATTCAAAAATAAGTTTCATAAAGAATACCAGGCACTCGATTCTACGTTTGAGTGCCTGACCGTCTCAGAGAAGCGGCTGGGCACTTTCGTCTCGGAATAAAATGAAGTGAAAACGCCCCACATGATGCCATCTCCTCATTCAGAGCTTGCCCATCGTTTAGCTGGCATGTTCGCGGAACTGCCGCAGGTTGAAGCCATCGCGCTTGGCGGTTCTCACAGCAGCCAAGTTTCAGACGCGCGTTCCGACATCGATTTATATGTTTACACCCATAGCGATATTCCTCTGACTGTGCGTCAGGCTATCGTTGATCGTGCCGGTGGCGCCACGAAAGCCGATCTTGGACTAACCCACTGGGGGCCTGGTGACGAATGGTTCGACGCAGCGACGGGCATCGAAGTCGATATCATTTATTTCAACGCGCGTTGGATGGAAAACCAAATCCAGCGGGTCTGGCGCGAGCATCAGGCCAGCCTCGGCTACACCACCTGCTTCTGCTACACCATCAGACACTCTCAAATTTTCTTCGACCCACGTGGCTGGTTCGCCGGCCTGCAAAGCCTTTGTCAGCAACAATATCCGGAGCCGTTGCGCCGCAACATCATTGCCTTCAACCATCCCATCTTACGGGCCGTCATCCCGTCTTATTTCAACCAACTGCAAAAAGCCGTAAAGCGCGGCGACATGATTAGCATCAATCATCGGCTGGCGGGGCTGCTCACCAGTTATTTTGACGTGATCTTTGCCCTCAATCGACAACTGCATCCCGGCGAAAAGCGTCTGGTTGAATTGGCGCTCGCTCGATGCGATAAACTTCCGCTCAACATGGCATCAGACCTCACGGACATCTTGCGCATGTCGGCTGCAGGCGACCAGAGCTTTCTTGTAAAATTAGCAGAGCTCTTGGATCATCTTGATCAACTGCTCGAACAGGAAGGCTTTGATCATCAAACGTCGCTGCCCAAAATCACCGCGATGATTGATTTACCGTCTGATCTGAACGAATTAACTGAATTGGATTTCAGCGGCAAGCAGTTGTCCTCTCTCCCCGCAATGATATCAGACTTAACCAATCTGCAGAAATTGTGGTTGGATAAAAATCAATTGACAGATCTCCCCACCTCGCTTGAAAATTTGGCTAATCTAAAAATACTACATGTCGATCAGAATAAGCTGACGGCTCTTCTGGCGAGCATTGGCCGGTTGACACAGCTCGAAACCTTGAGCTTATACAGCAATCAGTTGACGGCCCTGCCCGATTCCGTTTGGCAGTTGACTAACCTTCAAACTTTAAATTTAGCGGAAAACCATTTTTCCGCACTTTCTGAGGGACTCGGCAATCTGGCCAATCTTCGCATGTTGGATTTGGGCCATAATGCGCTGGCGTTTCTGCCCGAGTCACTGGGGAATTTGAACCACCTTGCTTTTCTCTATTTGAGCTATAATCAGTTAACTTCTCTTCCCCAGTCATTCGCGAATTTGAAAAACCTTATTTATCTCAACATCACTGATAATCAATTGGCATCGCTGCCAGAGAGTATTGGAAATCTTGCGTCTCTCATCGAGCTACGATTATACAACAATCATTTTTCTTCTCTGCCAGAATCTCTTGGTCATCTGACCAATCTGAAAGAGTTGCACCTATGGAATAACGAATTGATTTCTCTTCCCGAGCCGATTGGCAATTTGGCTCATCTCAAAAAACTAATTTTGCAAAATAATAAACTGGCGTCACTGCCAGAGTCGATTGGCAATCTGACCAGTCTCACCGAGCTTGATCTGAGAAACAATAAATTGGCCTCTCTCCCCAATTCACTTGGCAACTTGAAAAACCTTGCTTATCTTGATTTGCGCGCGAACAAGCTGACGACTCTCCCGGCGAGCCTCGGAGAGCTAACGCGCCTTGAAAAGTTGGATTTGCGCTGGAACAGATTGTCTGCTCTTCCCAAGTGGATACAGCGACTTGAAGAACGTGGGTGTACGGTTTTCATATAAAGCCGACAAGAGAAAATAAATGGAAAACCTCGGAGTTGAATAAAATATAGATGATCCATTGACAATTAGCAATTCACCATTCACAATTGGAAATTCAAAGGTAAAATGGTCAATTGATAATTGTGAATTGCTAAATGTCAATTGGGAATTTGCAATTCAACATAACAATCGGAGGAGCGACATGGCAAAAGGCGACGACATCCAAGACCGCTTGATTAATTTTGCAGTCGCGATCATCAAATTGTCTTCATCCTTGCCCAAAACCAAAGCGGGCAATCATATTGCAGGACAGTTGCTGCGTTGCGGCACTTCACCGGCGCCAAACTATGGCGAAGCTCGTGGCGCCGAAAGCACGAAAGACTTCATCCATAAACTTGGAATCGTGCTCAAAGAGTTGAACGAATCCGGAATTTGGCTGGAAATGATCAAACGCAGTGAAATGCTCAAGTGGGACGATCTTCAACCCGTGATGCAGGAATGTGGCGAGCTTGCTAAAATTATCAGCTCCAGCATTCGCACCGCAAGCGGCAAAAAGAAAGAGCCGGAATAGAAACATTAGCCATTGACAATTGACCATTATCAATTCACAATTAAAAAATCAAAAACGAAATGGCCAATTGTGAATTGTCAATGGTGAAGGGCTAATGACCGCATTGTCACTCGAAATCATATCATCGTAAATGACTTTGGAAAAGAAATTGTTCATTGCCATGGCCGGCAACATCGGCGCCGGCAAAACGACTGCTGCCAAGCTGCTCAGCCAGCATTTTGGTTTTGAGCTATTCGATGAGCCGGTGATCGACAACAGGTTTCTGCGTGATTACTACGCCGATATGCGGCGCTGGTCGTTCACCTTGCAGCTCGAGTTTCTCATGCGGCGGGTCGAGCATCACGAGCTGATCCGCACCGTTCCCAAAAGCTGCGTGCAAGACCGCACACTGTACGAAGATCCCGAGATTTTTGCCAAGTATCTGCACGGCCTCGGGTTCATGGACAACCGCGAATTGGATTTATACTTTGAGTATTTTCACCGGCTCAATCGCGATCTCACGCATCCCGATCTCATCGTCATTTTGGAAGTGGAGCATGTTTCCACATTGCTGGGCCGCATTCGGCGGCGAGGCCGGCAAGAGGAAAGCGGCATCGATGAAAGCTTTCTGGCCGGATTGAACGCTTATTATTCGACCTTTCCGCAAGTCTGCCGGAAAAAATATGGCATCCCGATTTGTCAGATCGCGGTGGAGCGTTTGGATATTCGTTCGCCGGAGGGCAAAAAGACTTTCTTGCAAGAAGTTGAGCGAGCGCTGCAAGAGAATGGGCTGAGGTCAAGTTAATCTCACGCCAAACGTCGTAGTTCAATCAACTCGTACGTCAACCTGTACGGAATTCCTGTGATACGAGCTGTCCGGTTTTACGAAGAAATTCGACGCGGGTCTTCCCTGCCATTGCTCATTGGCGGAGACGATGGCAACCAATACGTCGTCAAGTTAACTGGAGCCGGAGACGGTGTGCTTTCCAACGTCGTCGAGTGGGTGGCGAGCAAGCTGGGCGAGTTGATGCAAATCCCCGTCTTGCAACCCGTCTTTGTAGCCATCGACACCAACCTCGCCGAGCAAGCGGGCGATCCGGAGACCAAAGAGTTATTGGGGCGCAGCGTTGGCATCAATTTAGGGACACCCTATTTGCCAGACGCCGTAACTTACAGTTCGCGGTATGCGTCGAGTATCGA
>JBOHQZ010000098.1:0-12498 GCA_050732275.1 bacterium | reverse complement strand
CATGCCAGCTATCTCATCAATCTCGCTGCGCCAGATGCGCAGACATGGCAGAAATCTATCAAGACACTCACTGATGAGTTGCGGCGCGCCGAGATGCTGGGTATCGCGTTCGTCATCGTTCATTCCGGTGCGCACAAAGACCGCGGCGTCGAGGCGGGCTGGAAGCGAGTCGCTATCGCCCTGCACAGAGTTTTGGATTCGGCTAAAGCTGATCATGTGACCTTGTTATTGGAGAATACCGCCGGTCAGGGCACTTATCTCGCTTCTACGCTCGAGCAGCTTGCGTTCGCCTTGCAATTGTTGAATGCCGGAGACACTGTTGGTGTGTGTTTGGATACTTGTCATCTGTTGGCCGCTGGCTATGAATTCCGAATCGAAGCTGAATACAAGAACCTCAAAAAGAAAATTGCCGCCATCGGCGATTTGAAAAAGGTTCGGATCTTGCATTTGAATGATTCGAAGAAACCGCTGGGCAGCTACGTCGATAATCACGCTGCCATCGGCAAGGGCCACATCGGCTTGAAACCGTTCGGTTTTTGGCTCAATGACAAAATCTGGGCGAAAACTCCGGCGGTGTTGGAGACCCCTGGCGGAGAGAAAAATTATCAACGAGAGTTGAAGCTGTTGCGAAAATTGGCAAGGTCGGTAGCTTCTTGGCACGGAAGACACTCTTAACGCATATGGGGTATATCAAATGCTGACATGGAAACAGTGGCAAGAAAAATCCAGAAGTTCATTGGAAGCTTCGCGAATTCTACTGGAAAATCAAAAACCTGTCGAAGCGGCAAGCCGTGCCTATTATGCGGCATATCAAATGGTCACCACAGTACTGATCAAATTCAAGCTCAGTCCCCGTGGTGAATTCGGAAATTGGTCACATGACGATACGTTTGAAATGTATCGAACACATATCTGTCAAAAGGCAGATTTACAATACAAAGAAAAAGTTGCGTTAACAAAGCTTAGGCTCAGCTATCGCACTTTATTGATTACCCGCTATAAGGCAGACTACAGTCTTGATAAGGATATTGATGTGTCTTCAGCTCAAACTCTTTGGCGCTATGCAAATCAGTTCTTAAAGCTACTGGAGAATTTAGTTAAGCGAGGTGTGTTATGAAAGCTCAAAATTTGGAAACGAACAACGATAATCTATCCGGCATTCAGTTGAAAACCTTTAAAAAATTTCAACGCCGGTTAAAAGAGAAAGTACCGGATTACCATATCGCCTGGGTTCATCCATATTCGGAAACTATAATTAAAGTGGGAGTGGAACCTGAAAAAAAGATGACTATTAGAAAGACCATGCAAGCTTCCAGGGTGGCGACGGAAGTTGAAGATGAGATGGGCATTACAATCGTTTTGCTCTGAACCGCCTGGATTTTTGTGATTGACAGCTATTTCTAAAAAGTGATGCAGCCCAAACTCAAAGCTTCCTTTTACACCCTCGGCTGCCGGCTCAACCAAGCCGAGACGGCGCTGATCGGCAACACGTTCCGGCAAAAGGGCTACGAGCTGGTTGAATTTGGCCGCACGGCGGATGTTTGCGTCATCAACTCCTGTACCGTGACCGAGCAGGCGGATGCGAAATGCCGGCAGCTTGTGCGGCAGGTGTTGCGCAAGAATCCCGAGACGTTTGTTGCAGTCGCCGGCTGTTACGCGCAAATCGGCGCCGAGGCTTTGCAAAAAATCGACGGCGTCGATCTCATCGTCGGCACACAGGATAAGCTGCGTGTCATTGATTTCATCGATGATCCGGTGAAATTGCCGGAGCCGCAGATTATCAGAAACAAAATGATCAAAGCGCCGTTTACAATTGCGACCAATGGAATGGCGGCGCCGACAACTCGTGCCAATCTGAAGATTCAGGACGGCTGCGATTTTATGTGCAGCTTCTGCGTGATTCCTTTTGCGCGCGGCCGTGCCCGCTCACGAGCGTTTTGGGATATTCAGCGCGAAGCGATACAGCTTGTGGATGCCGGCCACAAAGAGATCGTGCTCACCGGCGTCAATATCGGCACGTATCAATTTGAAGACAAAACGTTTCTCGATGTCATCAAAATGTTGCTGTTCATTCCGGATTTGAAACGCCTGCGCATTAGCAGCATCGAGCCGACGACGATTCCGAACGAGTTGATTGATCTGATGGCGGATTCCGGTGTGCTTTGTCCACATCTGCATATTCCGGTACAAAACGGTGACGATGCTGTTTTGGCAGCAATGAAGCGGCTCTATACGACCGCCGAATTTTTGCAGTTTATCGAATATGCCGCGAAGCGGGTGCCGGACATCTTGATTGGCACGGATATTATGGTTGGCTTTCCAGGCGAGAGCGACTCGGCTTTTCAGGCGAGCTGTGATTTGCTGCAAAATTCGCCGCTGGCGTATGCCCACGTTTTCACTTTTTCCGAACGCGGCGGCACGGCGGCAACGAAATTAAGAGATAAAGTTTCGCCAGCGGATAAGAAAACTCGTAGCGCAATTTTGCATCGCCTTTCGGAAAAGAAGAAACTTGGTTTTTACCGCCGTTTCTTGGGCCGCCAATTGCGCGTGTTGACGGAAGAACAAAATGAGCCCGGTCAATGGATGGGGTTTTCGGATAATTACATCAAAGTGGTGATTGCATCAGAGAAGCTGTCGGCAAATTCTCTTGCAAAAGTAAGATTAGTTTCGATATCTAAAGATGCAGCTACCGGTAAATTGGTAAAAGAGGTGGATCAAGCCTCAACGAGTGGATCAATATGATGACGCGAAAAGAGAAAGTTGAATACTGGGTGGATATCGCGAAATATGATCTACAAACAGCGACGGCCATGTTTAAAAGCCGGAGATATCTTTATACCATTTTCATGTGCGAGCAGGCTCTTGAAAAATTGCTGAAGGCAGTCTATGTAGCGAAAGTCGATGAAAATCATCCTTGGGGACACGATCTTGGGGAAATTGCCATTAAAAAGTTGCCCTTCTTGCAATTTCGACCGGAACATCTTCAACTTTTTCATCGCTTGTCTGCATTTTATCTTAAAGGACGTTATCCATCCGATAAGCAGAAGTTATCAAAGTTAGTCAACCGGCAAGAAGCGCAAGAGGTTCTCACATTAAGCAAAAAGGCTTTTCGATGGTTAAGCTCACAGTTAAAATGAAGAAAACACTTATAAAATATATCGAGCGACTTTCTCAGGATATTGATATCGACAAGGTTATTCTTTTCGGATCACGTGCAACTCGCTATGCGCGACCTGATAGTGATATTGATTTGGCCATTATTTCTCCATCTTTTATTGGTAAGCGATCGGTTGACGTTATAGCTTACCTTTTGAGCAAGGCACATGAACTCAGCTTTGATGTAAGTGTGGAACCTTTGGGATTTACCCCAGAAGAATATGGCGAAAACAAACCATGGGGAGTTTTAGATGAAATTCAACGGAAAGGTGTAATTATCTTCGAAAATGGCCGTTTTCTTCTTAACCGAGGCAAAAAAGCTAAAATATTCGCATGAAAATCTTCCTTGAAACCTTCGGTTGCCAGATGAATGAGTACGACTCCGAGCTGATTCGCTCGATCTTGCGCAGCCATCAACATACGTTCGTCGAAAACCTCGATCAGGCCGAGGTGGCGTTGCTGAATACTTGTGCCATCCGCGAAAATGCCCACGAGAGAATTTATCACCGGCTGGACGATCTGAGAGGGATGAAACGGCGCCGGAAAAATTTTGTCGTCGGCGTCTTGGGTTGTATGGCGCAAAACCTCCGTCTGGAATTGGCGGAACACGAGCCAATTGTGGATATCGTTGCGGGGCCGGATAGCTACAAGCGCTTACCGTTGCTCATCAACTCGGTGTGCGGAATAGGGGAGAAGGGGTTTGATTTTTCTCTCTCGGAATACGAAACCTATTCCGACATTGCGCCGCAGCGCATGCCTGGCGTCAATGCCTGGATCGCCATCATGCGCGGCTGCGATAATTTCTGCACCTTCTGCGTCGTGCCATATACTCGCGGCCGCGAGCGCTCGCGCGAGCCGCAAAACATTGTGGCGGAAACTCACCGCATTGCTGCCGAAGGTTTCAAGCAGGTGACGCTGCTGGGGCAAAACGTCAATTCCTATCGCTTCGAGCAACACGATTTTGCTGATCTCATGCAAATGGTCGCGGAGGTGGATGGCATCCGGCGCGTGCGTTTCACCTCGCCGCATCCGAAAGATTTTCCACGCAAGCTGCTGCACGCGATGGCGGCTAATCCCAAACTGTGCAAGCATATTCATCTGCCGCTGCAAGCCGGCAGCGACAGCGTGCTTGATCGTATGAATCGGACTTACACGAAACAGGAATTCCTTGATCTCGCGGCTGAAATCCGCGCCATCGTGCCGGAAATCTCTTTGACCACGGACGTAATCTGCGGCTTTTGCGGTGAGACAGATGAAGATTTTGAAGAGACGCTGGAGGTGATACGCCGCGTCGAATTCGATTCCGCCTTTACCTTCAAATACAGCGAGCGCAAACAGACCATTGCCGAGCGTAAATTTAAAGACGACGTGCCGGACGACGTGAAGCTGCAGCGCTTGACGCGGCTCATTGATTTGCAGCGCGAGATTTCCAAGCAGCGCAATGCCGCCGAGATTGGCAAAGTCTTCGAAGTGCTGGTGGAAGAGCCAAGTAAGAAAAACCCGCACGAGTGGCTCGGCCGCACGGATCAAAACAAAGGCGTGGTCTTTTGGGATGAGGCGGTGAAGTCTGGCGATTTTTTGCAGGTGCGAATCAACGCCGCGGGGACGAATACTTTGCGAGGCACGGTGGAGAGGCAAAGCTGGCGGCGCTTGCCGGTGATGACGGTTGAGGCCGATCGCGGTGTAACTTAAACCGAGGAAGTCATCTCATGATATTACCAAACACTGTTGACGTAAAGGACAAGGTTGTTGTGTCGCTTGAGAAACAGTCGGACACACAAACTTTAGAACTTCTCCAACAATATGGCTACACGTTCCGTCGGCCTGATGAAGTCGTTGATTTTCTATTGCGCCATTCGTCGCTGTTGGAGATTCTTGAAAAAGCACCCAAACAAATACAAAGACACTTTGGTAACGGGATTATCAGCTTGGTACTAGAAGCAGTTAAAGATCCCGAAACCGAAGACGACGAGGAATTGATCCTGTTTATTCAAACTGCGTTGCCGGTCGATCAAGCTTTGCAAAAGCTTGACCGTTTGGATGATACATGGTGGTTGGAGACGGGTAGTCGCACACAAGGAAATTTAGGGATGAATTTGGAGTTTGTATGAGCTTCGATTGGACAGAATATTATACGCTTGCACAAGAGCTCATTGGAACTTCTACGGCACCAGCCAACACAGAAGCCAAAATGCGGGCGGCGATCAGCCGTTTGTATTACGCGGCGTTTTGTAGGGCACGGAATTATTTGAGAGATCACGAAGGGCTTGCTATTCCTGCCGGCTCGCGTGCGCATCGCTTCGTCCGTGACACTTTCCGAAATAGTCAAGATCGTATTCGCCAAAAGGTTGGTGATAGGCTGGATAAGCTTCGCGTTCATCGTAATCGCGCTGATTATGATGATGCTTTTAATTCTTTGGAGCTTTTTGTTCGTGCCAATCTTACTTGGGCACAAATCGTTATTTTAACTATTGATCGGCTTTGATAAATACAAGGACGTGGTCTTCAGGAATGCCTCGGTAAAATAAGAAATTTAGGGACGAATTCGGAATTTTTATGATTTTAAAAAAGTTTTGGATCAGGCTCCGTTTTTACGATCGCATCTCTCTCGGCTACCTTTGCCTTACGCTGCTCCTGGCGATTTTTTCCCCTCCCGCGAATGCAGTCAAGTTGATCCTCATTCGCGAGCGTATTTTAATCAATCACCCTCTCATTATTTTGACGATTGTGGCGCTGATTTATTTTACGCCAATGCTTTCACAATCCGCTCGTTATCGCCGGGTCTTCAAATGGCTGCGTCCAATGCGCGATTTGTATCCATTCTTTCTTTTCACCTTCGTCCTGTTTGGCGAGTTTACTTATCTGGTCAATTCGGTTTTTCCATATTGGCTAGAGCCTTATTTGATCGATTTCGATCTGTGGTTGTTCAAACAGCCGGCGCACCGGTTTATCGAAACTCACGCACCGGCGTGGATGATCGAATTGATGGCCTTCGCGTATTGGAGTTACTACCCGCTTATCTTGTTTGTCGTGATGCGGTATTATTTAGCTCGTGACAAAGCTGGAAATCGAACGCTCTCACGACGGCAGCCGATAAGCAGCCTTTCAGGGCAGGCCGATCCGGTTTTTCTTGATTTCATGAACCGCATGTGTTTGTCTTTTTACACCTGCTATGTGCTCTTTATGCTGCTGCCGGCGCGTAGCCCGCGCCATGCGCTTGATTTGAACGGCCAGTTACAGCTTGCCGGCGGCTTCTTTTTCGATCTGATTTCGCAAGGGCAAAATTACGTTTCCGTAGTTGGCGCCGCTTTTCCCAGCTCGCACGTTGCCGTAGCATGGGTTGCCGTCGCGGCTTTGCGGCAAAGCAACCGTTACATTTTCTTCATCTGCGTGCCGGTCGTTGTCGCGCTTACGCTCTCGGTGTTTATCTTGCAATATCATTATGTGCTTGATGCTGTTGGCGGCGCTATCGTTGCCTGGCTCATCGAATGGGGTTGGCGAAAACGGGGCGCACCGAACGGAAAAATGGAGGTGCGCAATCAGAAACATTGCTTGGCCATGGCGATCTCCGATGATCCAACTACGTTCGCGGGCTTACGTAAATGAAATTTGCTCCTCCGGCTTGTTTCAGCCTGAGTCAAAGCATCTTTATTTGTTGATCTGCGTGTGAAGATTTTCGGGCGGCGCTACATTCAGCTTTAATAAGCTCTTGCCTCATTACCTTCTTTTCGTCATTCCCGTTCGAGAATATTTGGGGTGTTGGCATAAATCTTGTGTAGGTTGTATTCGATATACATGTCAACAAGCGGTGTGAGAAAACTTTCTGATTGGTTGCAATAGCTCTTCCCACATCAAATTCCGAAAAATAAAACTCGCAAACGCCGGCCTTTGCTGGTACATTCTGTTGATAAAATATTGTTGTTGATTCATTGTACAAACATCATGGAACTGCATCGTGAATCGCGCATCTCGAATTTTGACGTTTTTGAGTTTCACTTTTGTTTTTTATCTGCCGGGCTTCGGCCAAACCACCATTCATGGCGGCCGCGGTTTGATGCGGGTTTATACCGCCGAACCGCTCGGGCGCGGCCAGTTGTTCGTCAATTCTTATTTTCAAACCTTTCTTGATCCTTCCAAACGCCGCGGCAGCCTGGGCAAGGACCACACGCTTTCGCTCGGCTTCACCATGGGCCTTTCCAAGCGGACGGAGCTGACGTTGAGTCCGGTGCTCTATCAGGATGATCAAGAACATATTTGGGGTCCGCCCGGCGACATGCGAGTTGGATTGAAGTACGCCACGCCTCTCGCCTTTGGCGGCTTTTCCACCGGGTTTAGCGCGTTTGTGAACTTGCCCATCGCCAAGGCGAACAACGTCCCCTATGAGCCTTATTCTTCCGGCAAGCTCGGCGCCGGGGTTGTCGGTCTTCTGACGGTAGATATGACCGATACTTTTCCATTGACGCCGTTGAAGCTGTATTTTAATTTCGGGTACATGGATCATCACGTTGGCGATCAATTTTTTAACAATGCAGAAGATCAATATCTTTTTGGCCTCGGTTTGAAATTTCCGATTCGTTCCATCGTTTTTTACACCGAGTATACCGGCGAGATTTTCACCGACAATCCGGTGGTAAGCCGTGCGGAAAATTCGACGCGGATATCACAAGGCGTCAAAGTGCTCGGCCCCTGGAATATCATTATCGATCTGGCGGGTGATTGGGGATTGCACAAGCCCGCCGCGTTGCCCATTAATGCGAATTTCCAGAAAGATTACGCGGATTGGAAAGTGATTCTGGGCTTGAACTATCAAGTGTTTGGGCATGGCGCGGAACGCCGGCCGAGCGCCGCCGCCCGCCTGCGTGAAGACAAGCGCGCCATGGAAGAGCTTGATCGCATTCGTCTCGAGCGGGAAAGCGCCGAAGAAAAATTGCGAAACATGCAGGATTCGCTTGACGAGGAAAAGCCCGAAGACGAGAATCCGCCGGAGGAAGCTGCGACGGAAGAAAAAGCGCCCGAAGATGAGAAGCCGCCAGCGGAAAAGCCGCCGAAAGATGAGAAGCCACGAGAAGAAAAACCGCCGAAAGAAAGAGCTTGAAAGCGTAAAGCGTAAAATGTGAAACTTTGAGCAGCTTGCTCTTGAGCATTTAACCGGCGTCAACAGAAAACTAAAACTCATTGGTTGTGAACGAATTCTCTACCGTGAGGCATGCTCAAGCACGTTGTTCGTTTACCTAGTGTCGAAGCCTGGAATGAGAAGAAGATTATCGAATTTGCTTGCCCGTTTAATTTGTCTCGGCGCGTTCAGCTTGACGAGCTTACCGGGATCGTCTTCATTGTGCCGGTCGCAGGAAAAAACGGCGGAACAAGAGCGCACGCCCGAACAGTTGCTCGACCACGATATGGACAAGGCGGCGTCGCGATTTTATCGGGGCGCGCTGAAATTTTACGACGAAAAGGCGTACTGGAAGGCGGCGCGCGAGCTGATCATTTTGCTCGATTATTACCCGGCTTTTTCGCAGGCCGACGGCGTGTTGTGCCATCTGGGCGAGAGCATGTACGAAATGACCATGTATAAGTCGGCCGCGAAGATGTTTCGGTTTTTGCTCACAAAATATCCCCAGAGCAAATACCTGCCCAGAGCGCTCTTCGGTTTGCAGCGCATTTATTATCAAACCGAAGATTATAGCGAAAGCTTGAAGATTTTTTCCGGCGTTCTGGCGCGCTTTCCGGACGACGACATCATCGACGGGGCCCGCTATCACGCGGGCATGGCTTATTATCACCAGCGTGATTACGACAACACCATTACCACACTCAACAAAGTGCGAGCCCGCAGCGAGTATTTTGACCACAGCCTTTACACGGTTGGGCTTTCCTACTTAAAAAAAAAATGGTCAACAAGGCTGTTGCCGCGCTGCGCAAATTGCTCGCCATGCCGCTCATCCGGCCCGAGCAGCGTAACGCCATCAACAACACCCACTTGACGCTGGGCTACATTTACTACGAACTGGGCTACTACGCGGAAGCCGTCGCGCACTTTCGCCGCATCAATCCGGAGCACGAAATTTTTCCGCAAGCGCTGCTGGCCAGCAGTTGGGCTGCGATCAAGCAGAATGATTTTCAGACCGCCGTCATTACGCTCAACGAGCTGAACAAGAATTACGACGAGACGGAGTTTGGCGAGGAGGCGCACTTTTTGCTGGGGCAATGTTATCTGCAAATGGGCTTTTACGACTTTGCGTTCAAAGAGTATGATTACATCAGCGTGAGGTATCCGGAAGCCAATAATATCGCGGAGCGCGTCGTCGAAGTGCAGGCCGGGCTGCACCTGCAAGAGCAGATGATGGAGAAGCTCAAAATTCAGCTTCTGGTGCTGGAATCGAAGCTGCTGACCACCATCAACCTCAACGGCAAAACGGTTCCGAAATACATCAAAGACGAGCTTGGCCGTTTGACGCGCTCGCAAGGTGAATTGATCGAAAATATCATGGCGGAGCGCAAGCTTTTTGAAGAAGCTTCGCAAAATATCGAGCTTATGCAAAAAGAAATGGAGCGAAAGGAGTCGCGCCGGCACTGGCATGCTTACGCCGAGTATGGCAAGGCCAGGGCTTTGTTTCTCAAGGGAATGCCCAAATGAATTTAGCCAAGTGAATTCGGAGCGCCCGCTCACGGCGGGGCAATGCTAATGCACTAAAGCACTGCACTCCGGTTCAGACCGCTAAACTCGTGCAAACTGCTTTATTCTTGGAGAAGGGATTGTACTGTAATGAGAAACACCACGACGAATTTTTCGCCCTTGTACCTGGTGGCCGCCGCCGTGTTCTTTTCTTTTTGTATGGGAGGCGCCATCGCCGCTCAAGTCACGACTGCAGATGCCAACAAATCTGCCGCCGCTGGCAAAGGAAAAAATAAAGCTGCCAATAAAACCGCGACGGCTCCTGCCAAACAGGCAGGTGGCGAAGCCAGCATAGCGCCCGCGGCGCTCAACCTCCGTGATCTCGAGAAGGCGATCACCGAAGGCGAGCAGCTCATCACCAAATATCCCGACAACGATTTCACGGCTACCGTCATGTTTCAACTGGTGGAGCTTTACGTCAAGCGCGCGGCGCACGGCTATCAACAGAAAATGACGGAGTACGATTCTCTGCTGAAGCGTTTCGACGCCGGCGAATTGAAAAACGAGCCGGCGATGCCGCGCGTCAGTTATCGCGAAGCGGTTGAAATGGGATACAAAATTCTCGATAAGTATCCCACCGCGCCTTTTAACGACAAGGTGGTTTATCGCATTGCTTTGAGCCATCTCGAGGAAAATAACGTCGAAAGAGCGCGAGAATTTTTTCAAAAGCTGATCGCGGAATATCCTAAGAGTGACTATATCCTCGAGGGCCATTTCCGCCTGGGCGAATATTATTTCGACCAGCGCCAGTATGTGGAAGCCGTGAAACATTATTCCAAGCTGCTCAACAATTGGCAGAATCCTTTTTTCGATATGGCGCTGTACAAGCTGGCGTGGTCGTATTATAATCAGAATGATTTTTCCAAGGCCATCAGCACGTTCATTTACTTGATCGACGACATCAATCTCGTCAACAAAGCGCAGAATACGGAGATTTTGGGCAAGACCAAAACCGATTTGCGTAAAGAATCGGTCGAGTACGTGGCGCAATGTTTCGCGGATTTCGGCGGCGCGCGCAAGGCCGAGACGTTCATGCAGCAGGTCGGCGTCAAGCCCTACAGTATCGATATTTTCATGCGGCTGGCCGATACCTATCAAGTCCGCAACTTTTATGAAGAGGCCATCCAGACGTTGGAAGCCATCTTGCGGTTGTGGCCGTACCACGAGCAAGCGCCGGAATTTCAAAGTAAGATTGCCGCGAACTATCTGCAGGCCGGCGATCCGGAAAAGGCCGAAGCCGCGCGCGAGGCTTTGGTGAAAAACTATGGACCGGGCAGCGCCTGGGTGAATAAATTTCCGGAAGGGCCGGCGCGTGAGCGTGTTCTGATCATGGCCGAAGAAACTTTGTTTAACCTGGCAACAGAAGCCCAAAGTCGCGGCCAAAAAGAGGGCGGCGAGAGCCAATATCGCCTCGCCATCGAGCGTTACAGCAATTTCCTCGGCAAATTTCCAAAGGCGGCTAACGCCGGCAAAGCGCAATACTTCCAGGCGGAATGTTATTACGAGATCAAGGATTTTGCCAATGCCGCCGACGCCTATCAAAAAGTCGTCACGAATTTTCCCGACTCGGAGTTCAAAGCCGACGCCGCTTATAACCGCATTCTCGCGCATTTCGAGGAGTTGAAAGCGGCGCCGACCAGCGACACCACAACTTTTGTTTTGGCGAATTTCCTGGGAACCGGCGAGACCAAATCGTTGCGCGTGCCTAACCCGGTTTATCCCAAAGCTCTGACAGCGTGCAACGATTTCATCAAATTGCTGCCGGCGAGCGACAAGCTGCCGGATATTTTGATGAAATACGGCGAGAGCTTGTTCGGCATCGGGCAATATGCCATGGCGCAGCAGGTTTATACGAAGATCAGCAACGATTTGCCGGCGAGCCGTTTCGTCGTGCAGGCCCATCTGTTGAATGCGCAATGCGCTATTCAAGCGGATCAATATCTCGAGGCCGAGAAATGGGCGCGCACCGTCGTCGAGAAATTTCCGGATTCCACCCGCCAGGTCGAACGCGCCAAACGGCTCATCAATTCCGCCAAATTCAAGCTTGCGGAGGGTTTCAAAAAGCGCGGCGATTTTTCGGTAGCCGCACAAGCTTTTGACAATATCGCCGCGACCAGCTCGGATACGGCGATTGCAGAACTGTCGTTGGTCGAAGCGGCGCTGCAATACGAGCAGGCGGGAAATAAGGAAAAGGCCATCGATCTTTACGAAAAGTTGTATTACAAATTTCCAGGCTCAACGCGAGTCGATGAAGCGCTGTTCAAAGCCGCGACCTTGTGCGAAGAGCTGAATAACTGGACGCGGGCGGCGCAAAATTATCTCGCGCTCGTGAGCGTGCACGAAAATTCTCCTTATGCCGCCAAGGCGGTTTTTGCCTCGGCGCAGTGTTACGAGAATGCCGGACTACTGGAAAATGCGCTGAAAACTTACGACCGTTACTTGGCGGCTTATCAAACCGATCCGGCGCAACACCTCGAAGCGTTGTGCCGCGCCGGTGAAATCTGCTACAAGCGCAAGGATTATACGCAAGCCTCGACCTACTTCCAGCGCACCATCGAAAATTATCGCAGCGCCGCCAACGCCTCACAGCCGGTGGATGTTTACATGCCGGCGCAGGCGCAATTCCTGCTCGGTGAGATCCGTTTTGAAAATTACCGTCAGGTCAA